>NZ_CP088080.1:0-300000 GCF_023373605.1 Agarivorans sp. B2Z047 | reverse complement strand
TTGCATCATCTTTACCCACTAATTTCTCTAGGGTGGACTGCTCACTGGCCCAGCCAAAAATCGCTTGCCCGCCACTTCGCCCCGAAGCTCCCCAGCCCACGCGACTACCTTCCAGCAAAATAACCTTATAACCTTGGCTTGCTAACTCTAGTGCAGTGCTAGCGCCGGTTATACCCGCCCCAACCACACATACATCAGCTTGATGCTCGCCTTGTAGTTGCGGATAGTCCAACTGTAGGTTGGCACTTGCTGCATAATATGAATTTGCATGTTGCGCTTTCATTTTCTCACCTTAAACATAAAAACAAATCTGCTGTTCGCACTACACCATTTGCTGATACCACTGCTGCTCTAAAGGTGTCACTTGCGCCTCAAAGCGCTGCCACTCATTAAGTTTATTGGCATGGTATACATGGCTAAAATCTGCACCTATTAGCGACCACAAGGTGGAGTGCTCAAATTCGGCTAAGGCCTGCTGCCAAGAGCTCGGCAAAGCAGGGGCTGGTACTTTACTGGCATCGCCGCTCACTGCCTTAGGGCAATCAAGCTGTTGTTCTATGCCATGGGTAATCCCGGCTAATAAGGCCGACATAACAATATAAGGATTACAATCGGCACCTGCTACGCGGTGCTCGATGCGGGTATTTTCCGTGCTGCCAGAAGGTATACGCAGTGCAACGGTGCGGTTGTCCCAACCCCAATCAGCTTGCAATGGCACAAACATATCGGGTTGGAATCGGCGATAAGAGTTGGCATTAGGCGCTAACAAAGCAATGGCCTGAGGCATGGTGTCTAAGAGCCCGGCCAAGGCGAATTCCAGCAAGCTTTGTTCAGTGGAAAAGCGATTGAGGCCCTGCTTGTCTAACATACTAATGTGCACGTGGCAGCCATTGCCAGAATGCTCGGCATAGGGTTTGGCCATGAAAGTGGCTAAATAGCCATGTTGTTTAGCTACTGCTTTAATTGCGCGTTTCAAGAGAATGGCTTGATCGCAAGCCAACAGCGGATCGTGCTGATGCTGCAATGTCACTTCAAACTGCCCGGGAGCGTATTCTGCAATAACGTTGTCGCTGGGAATATTTTGGGTATGGCAGTAATCCTGAATATCACGAATAAATTCATCAAATTCATCGAGTTCATCTAAGGAATAAACTTGGGTTTGCTGCATACGTTGCTGCGACTTTGGCAGCAACGGCGCTTGTGGTTGACGGTTTTCACTGCGTGCATCAAGTAAGTAAAACTCCCACTCAATGGCCACACAGGGAAATAAATTTTGCTGATGTAATCCTTGTAATACTTTACTAAGTAATTGTCGTGGGTCTGCAAAAAATGGCGAACCATCAACTTCATGCATGGTTAATAAAGCTTGCGCGGCATTTTTTTTCCAAGGAATCATCGACAAGCTATGTGGTAACAAGTGACAAATACGATCGCCATCGCCTTGTTCAAAGCCCAGTCCGGTTTGCTCTACGGTGTCACCGCAAATATCTAGCGCAAATACCGAAGCTGGTAAACACATCCCCTCTTGGGCAATTTTGGCTAAGGACGCCGCTTCTATGCGTTTACCGCGGATCACACCATTCATGTCAGATAGCATTAAATCAATGCTCTCTAACTGTGGATGAGCCGCCAAAAAATCCTCTACTTGTTGAAGCATACTGATTGGCTGAATCTGTGGCTGGTGTTTCAACATAATTAACAGTCCCTTGGTAAAAGCGTCCCTTGAACCCTATAAATTTACAACACAGTGTTAAGTATAATGCAAATTAAATTGCACAATAAGCTAAAAAAGGGGCTATATTTAGTTTTTATTTAACACTCTGTTGACTTTGGCGAAAAATCATGACAATTCTAATTAATACGGGGCAAAAATTAAGCTAAACAAGAAAATGCCCCTATTTACTTAACAGATTTATGACAGGTGATTATGGATAACGTCAGGAAGTGGTTTGAGGAAAATCGTATAACCGAAGTTGAGTGCCTCATCCCCGATATAACCGGTAATGCTCGCGGCAAAATCATTCCCGCCAGCAAGTATCTAAAAGAAGGCGGTATGCGCCTGCCTGAATCAATTTTCTACCAAACAGTCACTGGCGACTGGCCCGACGATGATGACTTATTCGATTGGACCGAAAAAGACATGAACCTAGAGCCCGATACCGACAGCCTGCGTTTTGTTCCTTGGGCCAAAGAGCCTACCGCTCAGCTTATTCACGATTGTTACGACAGCCAAGGCGAGCTGATTGGCATGGCGCCACGCTCAGTCCTAAAAAAAGTACTCGCGCTCTACGAAAAAGAAGGCTGGAAGCCAATTGTAGCGCCAGAACTAGAGTTTTTCTTAGTGAAGAAAAACCTCGACTGGGATTACCCACTAGAGCCACCCATTGGACGTAATGGCCGACCAGAAACAGCACGTCAGTCTTTTAGCATTGATGCGGTAAATGAATTTGATCCGCTGTTTGAAGACATGTACGACTACTGCGAAGCGCAGAACCTAGACGTAGATACCTTGGTACATGAATCTGGTGCAGCGCAAATGGAAATTAACTTTGATCACGGCGAACCGACGTTAGCCTGTGACCAAGTATTCCTTTTCAAACGCACCATGCGCGAAGCAGCCTTACAGCATGATACCTATGCCACGTTCATGGCTAAGCCAATGGAAGATGAGCCCGGCAGCGCGATGCATATTCACCAAAGCTTAGAAGACCATAATGGCAACAATTTGTTTGCTAATGAAGATGGCAGCAACAGCCAAATGTTTTTAAGTTTTATCGCCGGTTTACAGCAATTTACTCCCGCTAGCATTGCCTTTTACGCCCCTAACGTGAACAGCTATCGACGCTTAATGTTTGGCGACTCGGCGCCAATTAATTTGCAATGGGGCATCGACAACCGCACCGTGGGTTTACGCGTACCGCTATCAGATAAGCAAAATCGCCGCGTAGAAAACCGCTTTGCCGGCGCCGACGCCAACCCTTATCTAGCCATGGCACTTACCTTAGCCTGCGGTTACATCGGCATGAAAAAACAACTAACACCTTCTGCAGAGGAAAAAGGCGATGTAAGCGAAGATCGTTACACCCTGCCCGGCACCTTAGAAGAAGCATTAGTTAAGTTAGAGCAATGCGACGAACTCAAGGAAATTCTGGGTGAACGCTTTGTGAACTGTTACGTGGCAGTAAAACGTAAGGAATACCAAACCTACTTCAAGGTCATTAGTTCTTGGGAACGAGAGTTTTTGTTACTCAACGTATAAACCCAGAGTTAACTCAGCCACAAGGAGGCGAAATGAGCACAGCAACATTGACGATACAACAACAAGACAGCGCCCACTGTTTGCACCCTTTCACTAACTTTAAAGAGTTAAATGCCAAGGGAGCTCGAGTGATAGAACGAGGCGAAGGTGTGTTTGTATTCGACAGTGAGGGCAATAAGTTGCTCGATGCCATGGCCGGCCTGTGGTGTGTGAATCTAGGTTATGGTCGCCAAGAGTTAGTGGATGCTGCAGCCAAACAAATGCAGCAGCTGCCCTACTACAACCTGTTTTTTCAAACAACTCACAGCCCGGCGGTTGAATTATCTACCCTGCTAGCCGAGCTAACACCAGAGGGCTTAAACCATGCTTTTTTTACCGGCTCGGGTTCAGAGTGCAATGACACCGTAGTACGCATGGTACGCCACTATTGGGCCAGCAAAGGCCAGCCCAATAAGTTAGAAATAATTAGTCGCAACAACGCCTATCACGGCAGCACCATGGCTGGAGCAAGCCTTGGTGGCATGGGCTTTATGCACGCCCAAGGTGGCTTGCCATTGCCTAATATTAGCCACATCGATCAACCTTATTGGTTTGAAGAAGGCCAAGGCCAAGATCCACAACAGTTTGGTTTAGAGCGTGCCCAACAATTAGAGCAAAAAATTCTAGAGCTAGGCGAAGATAAAGTAGCAGCATTTATCGCCGAGCCTATTCAAGGTGCCGGTGGCGTAATTATTCCACCCGACTCTTATTGGCCTGAGATTCAACGCATTTGCGACAAATACGATATTTTGTTGATAGTAGACGAAGTGATCTGTGGATTTGGCCGCACCGGTGAATGGTTCGCCTGCCAAACCTACAACATTAAGCCAGATTTACTGTGTTTAGCGAAAGGCATTACCTCTGGCTATTTACCAATGGGCGCAGTGATGGTGTCGGACAAAGTAGCTCAAGGCCTAACCGAGGCCGATACCGAATTTGCTCATGGCTTTACCTATTCCGGCCACCCGGCAGCTTGCGCGGTAGCCATTGAAAACATTCGCATCATGCAACAAGAGAACATTATTAGCCATGTACGTGATGACATAGCCCCTTATCTAGCCCAACGCTGGCAAGAACTGGCCAGTCATCCCTTAGTCGGCGAGGCTCGCAGTAAAGGCATGGTGGCAGCCATAGAGCTGGTTGCCGATAAAAACACCCTGCAACGCTTTAGCAAAGAGCAAGGCGCTGGCGGCGTGTGTCGCGATATATGCATAAACAATGGGCTTATTATGCGCGCTTGCGGCGATACCATGATTATTTCACCCCCATTGGTTATTACAAAACAACAAGTCGATCAGTTAATTACACTGGCAAAACAAAGTTTGGATGACACTCTGCAGGCATTGAGTTAATCCGCGAAGCAGTACGAGCAATCACCACAAGGATTTGGAGAACAACATGAAAAACGCTAGCTTTACCCTAACCCTAGCCTCCCTGTTAACTGCCAGCGCATTTACCCTGCAGGCAGCCGAAGAAAAAGTACTTAATGTGTACAACTGGTCTGACTATATCGCCGAAGACACCATCGCCCAGTTTGAAGCCGAAACCGGCATTAAAGTGGTTTACGATGTATTCGATTCAAACGAAGTACTTGAAGCCAAGATTCTTTCTGGCTCAACCGGTTTTGACATTGTGGTGCCAACTTCAGACTTTTTAGCCCGCCAAGTTCAGGCTGGTGCGTTTATCAAATTAGATAAAACAAAGTTGAGTAATTACGCCAACTTAGATGATAAAATCATGTCAATGCTTGATGAAACTGCAGATCCGGATAATCAATATGCAGTGCCTTACCTTTGGGGGACCACAGGTTTAGGTTACAACGTAGACAAAGTTAAAGAAGTATTAGGTGACGACGCCCCAGTAGATAGTTGGGATCTGGTATTTAAGCCAGAAAACATGGAAAAACTGCAAAGCTGTGGAGTAGCATTTTTAAATGCTCCTACCGAGTTATTTGCAGCAGCGCTGCATTACGTAGGTAAAGATCCAAACAGTGTTGATCCAAACGACTACAAAGACACTGGCGAGGCTTACAAACTGCTCAAATCAGTACGCCCTTATGTGACTTATTTTCACTCTTCGCAATACATTAACGACTTAGCGAACGGTGACATTTGTGTGGCTATTGGCTGGTCTGGTGATGTACTGCAAGCCTCAGATCGCGCTGCCGAAGCCGATAACGGAGTAGTGGTTGAGTACGTTATCCCGCAAGAAGGGGCCTTAGCCTGGTTTGACCTAATGGCCATTCCAGCAGATGCACCACATAAAGATAATGCACATAAATTCATTAACTTCTTGCTGCAGCCTAAAGTGATTTCGGAGATCTCTAACTACGTATGGTATGCCAACCCAACGCCTGCCTCTAAAGAGTTTATTGATCCAGAAATTATTGAACATCCGGGTATCTATCCAAGTGACGAAACCTTGGCTAAATTATATGGAGCCAAGGTAATGCCAGCAAAAGCGTCTCGAACTCTGACACGCTCTTGGACTAAGTTTCTTCAAAACTAAGTAATCACTTGCCACCCTTGGGTGGCAAGTGCGTTTTTGATTCTTTATGGAGGATCCGCAATGGCTGCGGTGTCACACATTTCAAAGCTTCCAGTTGATGGCGAGAAAGCCCCGGAACCTTTGTTACACATTGAAAATTTAAGTAAAGACTACGACGGCGCAATTGCCGTAGACAACGTAAGCCTAACCATTAACAAGGGCGAAATTTTTGCCTTATTAGGTGCATCGGGTTGTGGTAAATCCACTTTACTAAGGTTGTTAGCTGGCTTCGAAAAGCCCAGTGCTGGCAAAATTATTCTCGATGGCCAAGAGCTGATTGGTGTACCTCCACATCAGCGCCCAGTGAATATGATGTTTCAATCCTATGCGCTATTTCCCCACATGACCGTGGAACAAAATATCGCCTTTGGCCTAAAACAAGACAAGCTGCCCAAAGATGAAATTGGCGCAACCGTAGCTAAGATGCTCGAGCTAGTGCGCATGAAAGACTACGCTCGCCGCAAACCGCATCAATTATCGGGTGGGCAACGCCAACGCGTGGCACTGGCACGTAGCCTAGCTAAACGTCCAAAACTGTTATTGTTAGACGAACCGATGGGTGCACTAGATAAAAACCTGCGTGGTCAGATGCAGCTTGAAGTAGTGGATATTCTTGAAAAGGTTGGCGTTACCTGTGTAATGGTAACTCACGACCAAGAAGAAGCCATGACCATGGCAAGCCGCATTGCCATTATGAATCGCGGCCAGTTTATTCAAGTGGGCGAGCCAGAAGAAATTTACGAATACCCTAACTCGCGTTTTAGTGCCGAGTTTATTGGTTCAGTAAACGTATTTGAGGGAGTGTTGCGTGACAATGATAACGACAGCGCAACTATCGACAGCCCAGAGCTTGGTTATCCGATTAGCTTAAATCACGGCGTATCATCAGCCCCGGGCGTTCCGTTCATGGTGGCAGTTCGCCCCGAAAAAATGAGTATTTTCAAAACCCTTAAAGGGCGCCATAACAATGTATGTCAAGGCAAGGTAGAAGACATCGCCTACCTTGGCGATCAGTCTATTTACTATGTGCGTTTAGCCAGTGGTAAACGGGTCACCGCCGCTATGCCTAATAGCAGCCGCCACCGCAACAATATGCCAACTTGGGAAGACCAAGTGTACTTGTGCTGGCAAGCCGACAGCTGCGTGGTACTCAAAATATGACCATGCTTAGCAACAAACTTAAACAAAGGCTTCATCGCTGGGTGCCAAGTGGGCGCTGCGCCATTATGGCGGTGCCTTACTTTTGGCTGTTTTTATTCTTTTTAATGCCGTTCTTTATTGTCTTTAAAATCAGTTTTGCCGAGGCAATGATTGCCATTCCTCCCTATAGTGAGTTAGTCACTATGGTGGATGAGCAAGTGCAAATACTGCTCAACTTAGGCAACTATGGCTACTTAATCGAAGACGATCTCTACATTAGCTCCTACTTGCAGTCGGTACGCATTGCCTCAATTTCGACTTTTTTGTGTTTTGTTATTGGCTTTCCAATGGCCTGGGCTATCGTGCATTCAAGCCCTGCTAACAGAAATATCCTGCTGATGCTGATCATTCTACCCTCGTGGACCAGCTTTTTAATTCGGGTTTATGCCTGGATTGGCATTCTTAAAAACAATGGCTTCTTAAACAACATCTTGCTTTACGTAGGTGTTATCGACGAACCACTACAAATACTGCACACCGACACAGCGGTTTATATTGGCATTGTGTATACCTATTTGCCGTTTATGATCCTGCCCTTATACACCGCTCTTATGCGAGTTGATTATTCCCTGATAGAAGCGGCACGTGATTTAGGCGCCTCGACCCTAACGGTATTATTCAAAGTGCTACTGCCGCTAACCAAAGCTGGCATTATTGCAGGCTCAATGTTGGTATTTATTCCCGCTGTAGGTGAGTTTGTTATTCCTGAGTTACTGGGTGGGCCCGACTCAATTCTTATTGGTAAGGTGCTGTGGCAAGAGTTCTTTAATAACCGTGACTGGCCTGTTGCATCAGCCGTAGCCTCGGTAATGTTATTGCTATTAATGGTGCCGATTATGTTCTTTTATCGTTATCAAAAACGTGAATTGGAGGCCAGCTAATGGACGCGATCCCGATTTACAAAACTAAGTGGAAGTGGCTGATACTTAGCCTTGGCTTGGCCTTTTTATACCTGCCAATCTTAAGCCTCATCGCATACTCGTTTAACGCTAACCGCTTAGTTACAGTGTGGAGTGGCTTTTCTACCAAGTGGTATGGGGCGCTGTTTAACGACTCACTACTAATGAATGGCATTAGCTTAAGCTTACTCATTGGCTTTTTATCGGCCTCTGCGGCAGTAGTTTTGGGTACCCTTGCTGCCTTTGTGATGACCCGCTACAGCAAATTTAGAGGTGAAACCAGCTTTGCCTTTATGATTACTGCCCCACTGGTGATGCCAGAAGTGATCACCGGCTTAAGCCTGTTATTGCTGTTTATTTCTTTAGGCCAAGTATTTGATCTATTTAGCCAACGCGGCATGCTAACCATTTGGATTGCCCACGTCACCTTCTGTACGGCCTATGTATCGGTGGTGGTGAGTTCGCGCTTGCGCGAGCTAGATAAAAGCATCGAAGAAGCCGCCATGGATTTGGGGGCGACGCCTTTTAAAGTGTTTTTTGTTATCACCCTACCGACAATTCTTCCTGCCTTGGTGGCCGGCTGGTTATTGGCCTTCACTTTATCTTTAGACGACTTGGTTATTGCCAGCTTTGTATCGGGCCCAAGTGCCACAACCTTGCCGATGGTGGTGTTTTCTAGCGTAAGGTTAGGGGTAAGTCCCAAAATTAATGCCCTAGCTACCCTGATTATTGGTGTAGTATCTGTCGCTACTTTTATTGCTTGGTGGTTGATGGCCAAAGCAGAAAAACGCCGCTTGCTAGAATTAAAGATTAGCAATGCTAAATAGGCGTTGAATTTTGAGGAATAAAACTTAATGGATGTTGGAAAACGCCTTAAAAGTATTCGCCTAATGCGCGGCATTTCGCAACGCGAACTGGCCAAGTTAAGCGGGGTCACTAACAGCATGATCTCGCAAATTGAGCAAAACCAAGTTAACCCTTCGGTAGGCTCTTTAAAAAAAATACTTGATGCTATTCCTATTTCAATGGGCGAGTTTTTCACCCTTGAAATGGAAAGCGATGACAAGATTTTCTATAGCGCCGAAGAACTTACCGATCTAGGTGACGGTAAGGTCAAAATGTTATTGGTTGGTAGTAAACACAATGGCCGACAGCTGGCGATTTTACGCGAGATTTACCCGCCGGGCGCCGATACTGGCACCGAGTTTATTCAACACGAAGGTGAAGAAGGTGGCATTGTAATCCGCGGAGAAATAGAAATTACCGTAGGCAGCAAATCTAAAGTGCTAAAAGCTGGCGATTCTTATTACTTTGAAACCCGTAAGCCACATCGCTTTCGCAATAAAAGCAAAGAAGAGTGTGAGCTCATCAGCGCCGCGACGCCACCTACCTTCTAAGCTCTGTTGAGACTAAAAATACTCAATAAAAAAGCCGCTTTAGCGGCTTCTTTATTCTTTGAGGCTTTGCTAATGCGCCACTGTTGGCTCACCTACCGATGGGATTTTGCGTTTGCCTTTGGCAATTATCGAAAAGACCACGGGCACAAAGAAGAATGACAGCATAGTGGTAAGCACCGTACCACCAGCAATGGCCACCGCAAACGGCGGCCAAAAACCGCCACCTTCTAAAATTAGCGGTAAGAAGCCACCCACCGTGGTGATGGTGGTAGAAGTAATATGCCGGGTACAACTAAGCACCCCAAAACATATCGATTCATGATCGCCAGCGCAAGCTTTGGCATCGGACTTAAGCTCCGCAACAATCACAATGGCCGCGTTAATAGCTAAGCCCACCAAACCTAGTAGCCCAATAATAACGGTAAAACCGAAGGGGTAATCAAATATAAATACACTTAACAAACCCAAACCTGCCGCTTGAATAGCAGTAATCATAATCAAGAAGCTTAAACGGAAGGAGTTAAACGACAGCACCACTACAGTAATCAGTAGCACCGCGATAATGCCAACACTGGCCAATAAATTGCCCACTGCCTCATTACGCTCCGCGCCTTCACCACCAAACTCCAAGCTGTATCCAGCGGGAAGCGGAATATCAGCTTGCTCTAAACGCTCTCGAAATACTTCCAAAACCTGTTCTGGCAGAATATCGGTTTGCAAATAGCCTTCCACGGTATTTACTCGTTTACCGTTCCGACGCGGTATTTCGCCGCGACTGGGGCGAATATCTAGTTCAGCGATAGACGCTAGCGGTATATTCCCTGCTATTTGGCTGGTAAGGGTTATATCACCTAAGTTCTCAACGTGTTTACGTTGCTCATCGGCCAAACGAATCCGCACCGGCAAAGACTCACTCGCCTCGAGCACACTACCGTTAATACGGCCTTGCAGGTTTGCCTGTAACTGACCAGCAATATCGGTTAATACGATGCCGCTTAAGCGAGATGCTTCTTCATTAACTTTTAACCACACCTTGGGTGTACCCGCCAACAATGTGGCACGCGTATGAGTAACGTGTGGGATCTCGGAAAGAATGCGACGGTATTGATCACCTAGTTCTTTAAGTTTATCTAGGTTTGGCCCGTAAACCCGCAACTCAATCGGGGCATTAAACGGCGGCCCCTGTTCTAACTTCCGAACTAAAATTTGCGCTTCAGGGTAGAGCAAATCAAACTCGACTTGTAGGCTAGGAATCAAATCATTAGCAGCCCTAAAGTCGTCAGTCTTAATCATTGCTTGCGCGTAGTTTTTGGCACCCTGCTGGCGCAGCATCAAGTTGTAGTAAAACGATGGGGCGTTGTTGCCTACAAACCAACTCACCGAGCTAATTCCTTCTTTAGCATATAGATGCTCAGTTAGCTTTTCGGTCAAACGTTCGGTGGCATAGATACTCGACTGCGGCGCCATGTACACTTCAATTTGGAACATGTCGCGATCAGACGGCGGAAAGAATTGCTCGGTTAAACTGCCAGCGCTGTAGAAACCCAAAATTGGCAGGCTAGATACCACAATAATTGCTAGTTTAGGGTAGCGTAGACTAGTACGTAAACAGGCTTTAAAGGCTCCGCTGAGCCAAGCAACTTGCACGCCTTTTTCGTACCAATGATCGGCAGTTTGCTGTGAAGGCAAAAAGTGCCCAGAGAAAATCGCTACTAAGGTGTGCGAAATAAAGTAAGAACCAATTAGCGAGAAAATCACGCTAAGTGCAATACCACCAACAAACTCACCCGCTGGCCCTGGCATTAATACAATTGGTAGAAAAGCAAGAATGGTTGTTAAGGTAGAGCCCAGCAACGGCAGCCATAAATGAGCTAAAGACTCTTTTACCGCCTGTAAACCGCTCTTACCCTGCTGGCGCTTTTGGGCAATGGTGTCGGCCATTACAATGGCGTTGTCCACCATAATACCCAAGGCCACCACCAAGCCAGTTACCGACATTTGATGGATGGGCAAGCCATAAAATTTCATACAAGCTAAGGTAAACATTACCGTCAAGGGCAGTGACAAACCAACAATCAGCGCCGAGCGCCAACCTAAGGTAAGCAGCAATACCACCACGATAATTGCAAAACCAATAAGCACGTTAACCACCAGCTCTCCTAAGCGTTTGGCGGTGTAACCATCTTGCTCAAAGATGATGTCGGCACTGACATTACTGGGCAAAATGGTACGGTAGTCATCCAGTGCTTGGTTCACTCGGGCACTCCACAAATCAACCCGATATTCAGAGAGCATTCTTATGCCCACAACCACCGCATAATCGCGCTCAACCACAGCAATTTGCTCGGGTGGAGATTTAAGCTGGCGTGTTACTTTGGCCAAATCTCCTAAGCGGAATACATAACCATTTTCGGCGCTGCTTACTGGGATATTCTTAATCCGCTCTAGCGAGTTAAGTTCACCCTCCAGCTCTAGTTGCATCCGTGTATTATCGTTAGTCAGTTCACCCGCCGATACCTTAGCGTCCGCTCCGGCGATAATTTGCGACACTTGGTCAGTGGTTAACTGCATGGCGCCCGCTTGGTAGGGTTCAATTTCTACCAGTATTTCTTCTTCGCCTTGCCCTTGTAAGTCAACAAAGTCGGTACCTGCCACATTGCGCAAACGGTTTTGTAGCTCTTTAGCATAGCGGCCAAGAATGGCTAAATCGGTATCTCCGGGGCCTGTCCAACGCAGTGCAACCAAGGTGGTAAACGCATAACCTCGGTCATCATCGACTACCGGCTCAGAACTTCCCAAGGGCAACAAGGGGGGGAGTTCTCCCACCAAGTCGCGCACCCTTGCCCATACGGGAACAACATCGATAACTTCATCTTTTAACTCAACTTGCAGCACCGAAAAGCCAGGACGAGAAGAGGATTGAACCCGTTTAATCTCTGGCAATTTGCGAATTTTGTTTTCGATTAATTCGGTCACCAAAGCTTCAACCCGTTCTGCAGACGCACCGGGATATTGAGTCACAATACTGGCAAAACGGCTGGTAATTTTAGGGTCTTCGCTGCGCGGCAAGGTGCTAACGGCCCCCATGCCAGCCACCAAAATAAGCGCTATAAGTAAGGAAATTAAACGCCCATTATTATAAATAGCTGCAATCATTGGCTAAGCGCCTTGCTTGGGTTAACGGTTTGTCCGGGCACGTAGCGGTGCATTCCTGTAGCAACGATGGCTTCGCCAGCCTGCAGCGCACCTCTCACAAAAGCCTGCTCTTCGGTGGCATATCGCACACTTACATCACGGCGCTCTAACTTAAAGCTGCCATCACTTTGCGCCACAATGGCATATACATTCCACAAGCCTCGCACACCATCGGTAATCGCGCTCACTGGCACCCAATAACCCGGCTCTTTAACCGTTTCCACTACATTTAAATAGGCCAATTGCCCACTCACCAAACTATCGTTATCAGGCAAAGCAAACCGCAGTTGTACGGTGCGAGTAACCGGGTCAACCTGACCACCCGCTGCCACTAAATCTACCGAATAATGACGCTTAGCCACTGTCACCGATTTAGGAGTGACCATATCAACCTGCTCGAGCAAGCGCACCGGCACACCTACTTTTACTTCGTTGGCGCCTTGCTGTAATACCGTCAGCACTGGCTGAGAAGCACCTACTACTGCGCCTTCCGACACTGTTCGTTTATCGATAATGCCGTTATAGGGAGCCAGTAATGTGGATTTTTCAATGCGGGTGCGATTAGCTTTAATTGAGGCGTCGATACGCGCTTTATTGGCTTTTAAGGATTTTTGCTGGGCAACCAACTCATCGACACTTTGCGCCGAGGCATAACCATCGCTCTTAAGGGACTTAACCCGTTTTAAGTTAGCTTGAACTAGAGCAGCATCGGCTGCTAATTGCTGTAGTTGCGCTTGTAAGTCAATGTATTCAATTTCTAGCAGCTCGGTGTCTAGCTGCATCAGCACATCACCTTGTAAAACACGTTCGCCTTCATCTACGAATATTTTGGATATTTTACCTGCTAGTTCAAAGCCAATGTCTGCACGTTGTTTTGCAATAACTTGCCCAACAAACTGCCGTTCAACTGCATAATCCTCACTTAATACCGGCACAAAAGCTTTTACTTGTTGCACATTTACCGCGGTGTCGGCAAACAGTTCATCATCTGCGGCAACAGCATGCTGACTCAATGCATTCACTGCCATCCCCCCCAAAGCAAGGGGTATGAGTAAAAAGGTGAATGAAAATAATGGCCTAGGCATATAAACGTCCGTGTAACTAAAAGTAGTGAGAGCTTCATTCAGTGTAGGAAGAGTGCTCTTTAGTGTCTAGTGTTTGCTTGCTCAATTAGCCCGCTATTTTCTATAGATAAGCTAGCTATGTCATTTTATACAAAACACTTGTAGTAATTAGAGAAGCAATTCACAATGAATTGTTAACTATTTTATAGCAAGGAATAAATAATGAGCACGCTTGCCGATCATCCCGATTACTCGCTGTACTCCAACGCAAATACCTTTCTACGGCAGCGCTTAGATCATCGACCCGACCAAAGTGATGCCGACGTAGTAATCACCGGTCTGCCTTTTGACTTAGCCACAACCGGGCGATCAGGTGCACGATTGGGTCCAGATGCCATTCGCCGCGCCTCAGTCAACCTAGCTTGGGAAGAAAAGCGCTGGCCTTGGGATTTTAAATTGCTTGAGCGAGTGAGTTTGGTTGATGCCGGTGACTTAGTTTTTGATTGTGGTGAGCAGGCACAGTTTGTAGAAAGGCTCGAAGTCTACGCCAAGCAGCTGCTGCAAGCAGGCAAAACCATGCTGAGCTTTGGTGGCGATCACTTTGTTACGCTGCCACTATTGCGCGCTCACGCACACCATCATGGAAAGTTAGCCTTAGTACATTTTGATGCCCACACCGATACCTACAGCGAAGGTAGCCGCTACGACCACGGCACCATGTTTTACCATGCGCCCAAAGAAGGCTTAATCGACCCAGCTCACTCAGTACAGGTAGGTATTCGAACCGAGTATGAGCGAGTTGGCCACCCATTCGCGGTCATCGATGCAGACCAAGCTAACAACTTAAGCATTGAGCAAGTGGTAGAAAGCATCCGTAAGCAAGTGGCAGATTTACCAGTTTATCTTAGCTTCGACATCGATTGTTTAGATCCTGCCTACGCGCCAGGCACCGGCACGCCAGTTGCTGGCGGCTTAAGCAGCAATCGAATTCTGCAAATTTTGCGTAGCTTAAAGGGTTTAAACCTTGTCGGCATGGACGTAGTAGAAGTAGCGCCCGCTTATGATAATAGCGATGTGACCGCATTGGCCGCAGCGACCATTGCAGTGGAATTATTACACCTGTGGGCTGATAAAAACCGCCCCTAACTATCACTCTAGCCAATACAGCTATACTTATAGTGACAAGCTAAGATAACTGGCAACATTTTATTGCCAGTGACATCTTGGCTTAGCCACCTCATAAGGATGTATAGGAGGATGCTATGAGTGATTGTTGTTTATTGCCCAAGGGCACCGATCTGATTAGAGCGGTTAAGTATATCGGCGAGCACCATTGTCATGATGCTCGCTCCTTAAACGATGTAGCGTTTCGCTTTGACTTGAACCCACTCGATCAACAGTTCATTTTAGAACACTTTATCGAACAGCCCGATCCCATTAACGCTAAGTCAAATCAATCCAAGTAGACTTAAGCTCGGTGTATTTTTCTAGCGCGTGCAAGGATTTGTCGCGCCCATTGCCCGACTGCTTAAAACCACCAAAGGGCATGGTCATATCACCGCCATCCCAATTGTTCACAAATACCGTACCGGCGCGCAGGGCACGTGAAGTGCGCACCACAGTATTAATGTCACTGGTCCACACTCCGGCGGCGAGGCCATATTCGGTGTCGTTGGCTAAGGCAATGCCCTGCTCAAGCTCATCAAACACTTGTATCACTAACACCGGACCAAATATTTCTTGTTTCACAATATCCAGCTTGGCATCTACATCATCAAAAATAGTGGGTTTGATGAAGTAGCCACCACTTTCCGGTAGAGCTTGCTCACCACCACATAACAGCTTCGCACCCTGAGTTTTTGCTTGCTCTATAAATGCCAATACTCGCTGCATTTGTACTTCATCAACCATTGCCCCCATGCTGGTATTGGGATCCAGTGGGTTGCCCGGTTGCCAGTTATCAACAAGAGCTAGCATTTTTTCTACTAAGACTTTATGCACGCTGCGGTGCACGATAAGCCGAGAGCCCGCAGTACACACTTCACCTTGATTATAAAAAATCGCTGCAACTGCAGTGGCTGCGGCTTTATCTAAATCGGCAACATCAGCACACACCAGATTCGGGCTCTTACCGCCACATTCCATAAAGGCACGCTTTAAGTTTGATTGCCCAGAAAACTCTACCAATTTTTTACCCACAGCAGTAGAGCCAGTAAAGGTAATGCAGTCTACATCCATGTGCAGCGCCAACGCTTGCCCAGCGGTGTGTCCATAACCCGGCAATACATTAAACACCCCGTCTGGAATACCCGCCTGTTTCGCCAGTTGCGCCAAATACAGTGCGCTTAAGGGGGATTTTTCCGAAGGTTTTAAAATAACCGAATTACCGGTGGCCAAGGCAGGTCCAATCTTCCACGAGGCCATTACTAAGGGAAAATTCCACGGCACAATGGCAGCCACTACACCCAAGGCCTCTCGTGTCACTAAAGCAAGAGCATCAGTGGTAACTGGCGCGACTTCATCATAAACCTTATCTATCGCTTCACCATTCCAAGCAATACAGCGTGCGGCGGCAGGTGCATCGTAGGACAAGGCGTCACCAATAGGTTTACCCATGTCTAGGCTTTCTAACAAAGCGAGTTGAGTTTGATGCTGCTCAATGAGTTGAGCAAAGATTTGTAGCTTTTGCTTTCGCTCGGCCGGCGGAAGGTTTGACCACACTCCACTTTGATAGGCTGTTCGTGCTGCGCTAACCGCCAATTCAACATCGGCGGCATCACACTCAGCCACCTCGGCTAGTACTTGTCCGGTCGCAGGGTTAATGCTGCTAAAGGTTTTTCCTGATTGCGCATCCACAAACGCTCCGTTAATAAATGCCTTAGTGGGAAATTCCAATTCCCGCGCTTGTTGTTGCCAATAAGCTAGATCCTGCTGCGCCATGTTCCCTCCGGATGAATCCATCAACTGTTACCCAATAATGAACAAAACTACACAAATATTAAATTTTATTCCATACTTGATACAGTTTATTTAACAGCTTATGGTCAATATATAGCTATTCTTTAGGTTTTTACTATGCAAATTGCGATTCTAAATTGTGACCGAGTTGATAAGCAACTTGCTGAAATTCATGGTGAATATCCCGATATGTTCATCAAGCATCTGAGCGAACAAGATTCACAACTACAGTTTGAAGTGTTCAATGTACTTAACAGTGAGCTACCTAAGCTCAATCAATTTGATGGCTTTTTAATTACCGGCAGCCGACATAATGCCTACGATCAACAGCCGTGGATTTTACAATTAGTGGCTTGGGTACAGCAGTGTGAACAATTGCAGCGCCCCTTGGCAGGAATTTGTTTTGGTCATCAAATCATTGCTCGTGCACTAGAGGGCAAGGTTGAAAAATCAAGTGCGGGTTGGGGTTTAGGCGTGGCTAAAAACACTCTTATTCAAGCGCCCACTTGGGCAGAGCCGACCGAGCAAGATAGCTTATCCATCTTGGTGAGCCACCAAGACCAAGTAACCGTTCTTCCAGCGCAAGCCCAGTTGCTAGCCAGCAGTGACTTTTGTCCTAACTTTATGTTCCAAATAGGCCAACATACCTTTGCTATTCAAGGACATCCCGAGTTTCCGCTTGCCTACGCAGAAGCCCTTATTGATAAACGGCAAATGATCTTATCGCCTACTCAATTCGTTTTAGCTAAGACAAGTTTGGTACGTCCACTGGATGCAAAACTGGTCTTCTCTTGGATTTTGCAGCTTTATCGCTTGGGTCAAGCTAAACACCAGGTTTAGCCAAAGCAACTGTAAATAAAGGTAAAAGCTTTGCTAGAAGACTCGACAATGCAATCCAAGAAACGTTAAATAACACTAATAGTAAGGATTGAATCATAGGACATGGAATGCACGTGGCTAGTTGGGCTTGGATAACGCTACTTATTGTAAGTTTAAGCGCTTGCAGTTTGAACGATACGCCTGCTCATGAACCGCATACTGTGGCCACAACCACCAGCTGGACCAGCGAATATCAGCAAGGTCAATTCAATCAACAGCGATTTGAGCAAGCCTTACCGAGCGCCCTCCAAACCTTGATCACTGAAGCGCTAAGCAATAATCCCGCGTTACAACAACAAGGCTTTGCCCTTGACCAACAGCTTTACCAAGTAAAAATCCAAGATTCACAAAGCTGGCCAAATGTTGAAGCCTTTTTAACCGGCCAACGCAGTGGCAGCGATAGTAGCACCGCCACTCAACTGCGCGCAGGCCTAGATATTAGCTGGGAAATTGATTGGCTAGGAAAACTTGATGCTTTGCAACAAGCCGCAGTGTTAGATGCCAAAGTAAGCTTTGAACAATGGCAACAAGCACAAATTCGCTTAGCCGCAAACACTGCGCAACAATGGTATAATGTGATTGAGACCCAGCAGCAGCAACAGCTCATTGAAGAACGTTACAACAACCTCAAAGCCAACCTGCAAATTATTGAAGAAAGCTATCAAAGTGGTTTAAACAGTGCCTTAGATGTTTACCTAGCGCGTGCTGACTTAAGTGCTTCTCAAGCCCAGCTAAACTCTCGAAACAATCAACTCACTCAAGCACAGCGCGAGCTAGAGCTGCTGCTTGGTCGCTACCCCGGCGGTGACATTAAAGTAGCTGGGCAACTTAACGTGCCATTAGATGCTATACCAGCGGGTCTGCCCTCAGAGTTATTAATTCGACGCCACGACATTAAGGCAGCTCAATATCGCCTAGCCGCTGCCGACTTACGGGTGTATGCAGCTTATCGTGACCGCTTCCCTAGCCTTACCCTTACCGCCAGTGGCGGCGCGCAAAGCAGCCAACTCAACCAATTACTTAATGGTGAGTCATTGGTGTGGTCTTTGTTTGCCGGAGTGACCGCGCCAATTTTTGATGCCGCTCGTCGCGAGAATCAGCAGCTTCAACAATATGCGGTTGCTCAAGGTTTAAACTCGGCATATTTAGAGCAGGTATTGGCAAGTTTTGGCGAAGTGGAAGAAAGCCTCACCCTCGAGCCTAGCCTGTACCAAAATGCTCAGCTACTCGCCACCGCAGCCGAAGACTCAAAACAAGCTGAGTCCTTAGCCTTTGAAAATTACTTAGCGGGCTTAAATGAATATGTCACGGTATTGGAGTCGCAGCGCCGCGCCTTTGATGCCCAAAGCAGCGCCATTACTGCGCTTAACTTGCAGCTACAAAATCGTATCGAGCTTTACCTAGCCCTAGGTGGGCATCTCGAACAAGCACAAACCACTCGCGAGGCCTTTGCCTCCGAGCCATTATTTTAACTGGAGTGATGCCAATTATGGCCAAACTGATACGACTTAGCCTGCCTCTGTTGGTGATTATTATTGGCCTACTCATTAGCCAATACATCAAGGCAAACAAACCACAGGCTCAACGTAAACCGCAAGCAGAACTCGCTAAACTCGCGGTGGAAGTGAGTCCGCTCAGTTTGCAGAGTTATCAGGCCAGTGTTAGCTCCTTTGGAACAATTCGCCCGCATACCGAAAGCAACTTAGTCGCCCAAGTAGCTGGCAGTATTACCTATGTGTCGGATAACTTTCGCGAGGGCGCTTTTTTTGAAAAAGGCGAAGTGCTACTTAAAATTGATGCTAGAGATTACCAAAATGCCATCACCATCGCCGAAGCAGAGTTACAAACGACCCAACTGCAATTAGCCGAAGAACAAGCCAAAGTAGAACAAGCCCTGCGTGACTGGAAACGTTTAGGTAAAGGCAAACCCGCCAACGACTTAGTCTTACGCAAACCACAACTGGCCGCCCAAGAAGCCGCCATGGCCTCGGCCAAAGCCAAGTTAACCCGCGCTAAATTGGATTTGGAACGCACCGTGATTCGCGCCAGTTACGCCGGAAGAATTTTAGAAAAGAATGTCGAGTTGGGTGAATACGTTAGCAGTGGGAAAAACCTCGCCAGTAGCTACGCTGTCGATTATTTGGAAGTGCGTTTACCCTTAAGTTTGAACGAGCAAAGCGTACTAAATATTCCTGAAAACTATCGTCGCAGTCAAAGCCCAACCAGTAAACCCTTAGTGGATTTAAGCACTAACTTTGGCGCTAAAGAATACCATTGGCAAGCCAAGGTAGAACGCAGTGAAGCAGCCCTAGATAGCGCCAGCAGGCAACTCTTTGTGGTGGCAAAAATTGATGACCCTTACGGCCCCGCCAACGAAAACAAACCGGCGCTTAAAATTGGCCAGTTTGTCAGCGCGCAAATTCAAGGAAAAACCTTGGAACAAGTATTTATTATCCCTCGCAGCGCTCTCTATTCGGGGCAACAAGTGATTGTATTGGAAGATGGATTACTACAAAGAAAATCAGTCAATATTCTGTGGCAAGATCAGCAAAGTTATATTGTGAACGGCGGCATTGAAGCCGGCCAAATGTTAGTAACTACGCCCCTTGGTAGGGTAATTAGTGGTACCCCTGCTAAGCCCATAGGAGCTTAAACCATGCAGCAAATTACCCAATTAATCCCCTTAGGGAGAGGCCTATTATGCATGGCTTAATTGCTTGGTTCACTCGCAATCATGTTGCCGCTAACTTGCTAATGGTGCTAATTGTCGGCTTAGGTTTATATTCGGCCAAGTTTCGTTTGCCGCTAGAAGTTTTCCCTGAGTTTGAATTAGATATGGTGAATGTGAGCATCGCTTTGCCGGGCTCCAGCCCAGAGGAAAGTGAAGAAAGCCTAGCCATTCGCATAGAAGAAGCGATCAGCGACATTGAAGGTATCGATCAAATATCTTCAGTCTCGCAAGAAGGGGCTGCTCGAGTGAGCGCCGAAATTAATTCACGCTACGATACTCGCGACGTAATGAGCGATATTAAATCACGTATCGATGCGATTAACACCTTCCCTAGCGATGCAGAGCGCCCAGTAGTCAGCCTTACCCAGCGTAAGCGAGAAACCATTACCGTTGCCGTCTCCGGCGACTTAGCTCATAGCGAGTTGCGCTTAGTAGCGGAATCGATTCGTGATGAACTATTGCAGCTACCCGAGCTCACTCAGGTCGAGCTGGATTCGGTAGCCCCTTACGAAATCTCTATCGAAGTCTCCGAGCAAAAGCTACGCGAATATGGCCTTGAGCTAAGTAAAGTTGCTCAAACCATTAGCCAAGCTTCGCTAGATTTATCCGCAGGTTCGGTGAAAACTCAGGGCGGTGAGATATTACTGCGCACCAAAGGCCAAGCCTATGTAGGTGATGAGTTTGCCAATTTGCTGATTATTAGTCGCGCCGACGGCACCCGCATTCGCTTATCAGACATTGCTACGGTAGTAGATGGCTTTGAAGAAACTCCCATCGAGAACCGCTTCAATAACCAACCAGCAGTAATGATTGAGGTGTACCGAGTTGGCGATCAAAGTGCCATTGCCATCTCCGATGCGGTGAAACAATACATCAGCGATAAGCAGTCTTATCTGCCACAAGGCATTTCGCTAAACTATTGGCGAGACAGTGCCAAAATTGTAAAAGCCCGTTTAAACACCCTAAAAAACAGTGCTATTCAAGGCTGTTTATTGGTGGCCTTGTTACTGGCAATCTTCCTACGGCCTGCGATTGCGGTATGGGTATGTATAGGTATTCCCATTAGCTTTATGGGGGGCTTGTTGCTGATGCCAACCATGGATGTCACCATCAACATTATCTCGTTATTTGCCTTTATCATGGTGCTGGGGATCTTAGTAGACGATGCCATTGTCACCGGTGAGAATATATATACTCATCTAAAAGCAGGTGAGGAGCCCTTGCATGCGGCAATTAAAGGCACGCAAGAAGTGGCTGTACCGGTTACTTTTGGCGTACTCACCACCATTGCTGCTTTTATGCCATTAATGATGATTGAAGGCGTTCGCGGCAAAATATTTGCACAAATTCCACTGATTGTTATTCCGGTACTGCTGTTTTCTTTGGTGGAATCAAAGTTGATTTTGCCCGCCCACTTAAAACACATCAAACCGGCAAGTAATAATCCGGGGCGTTTTAGCTATTGGCAAAACCGCTTTGCCAATGGCTTTGAAGCGGCTATTTTAAAGTTTTATAAGCCGCTGCTAAAAGCTGCTCTATCTCGACGGCTACTAAGTGCCGCCATCGCCATTAGTATCTTTGTGGTGGTGTTGTCTTTGGCGACAGCTGGCTGGGTACGTTTTATTTTCTTCCCTAGAGTGCCTAGTGAAACCGCCCGTGCCACCTTAGTAATGCCGGCAGGCACCGCCTTTAATACCACCGACGATTACATTAATCGCATGCTCGGTGCCGCCCTAGAATTACAAGAAAAATACCGTGACCAAGAAACCGGCGATAGCGTTATTTTGAATATTTTGGCCACCAGCGGTTCTAGCGGTGGCTCGGGTAGTGGTCAAAGTAATAAAGGCCGAGTGGTATTTGAAATAGAGCCGCCCGAGTCACGCACTAACCCAATTAGCAGTGGCGATTTAGTCAGAGAATGGCGACAACTCATCGGTAGCCTGCCTGGCGCAGAAAGCCTAACCTTTAGGGCAGAAATAGGCCGCGGTGGCTCGCCATTAGATGTGCAATTCAGCAGTAACGATTTTGCGGCGATGGCGCAGGTTGCCGACCTTACCAAGCAAAAACTACAAGAATACCCAGCGGTATTTGATGTTGAAGACAGCCTAGCCGACGGCAAACTAGAGCTACAACTAAACATTAAGCCTCAAGCACAAGCGCTAGGTTTGAGCTTAAATGATTTAGCCCAGCAAGTAAGAAGTGCATTTTTTGGTTATCAAGTGCAGCGCATTCAGCGTGGCCGTGAAGATGTAAAAGTATACGTTCGCTATCCCGCCAGCGAGCGTCGCTCTCAGTACAACCTCAATAACATGCTTATTCGCACTCCCGACGGGGCCGAGTTACCGTTTAGTGAAGTGGCCAGCGTTACTCCTTCACAAAGCCCAGCCACCATTACTCGCATAGACCGCTTACGCACCCAAAATATCCGGGCCGACGTGAACAAAGAGCAAGCCAATATTGAAGTGATTAAAACTGAACTGCAGCAATGGCTCAGCCAAACCTTGGTGGCCTACCCCCAAGTAAATGCTAGCTTAGAAGGCGAAGCCAAAGAACAACGAGAATCCTTTAGCAGCTTAGGCTTTGGCTTGTTGTTTGTACTGTTTGTTATCTACGGCTTATTGGCGATTCCATTTGGCTCTTACTGGCAACCCTTAGTAGTTATGTCGATCATTCCTTATGGCGCAGTGGGAGCAGTATTAGGTCACATGATTATGGGCATGCCATTAACCATTATGAGCATGATGGGCATGCTGGCACTGACCGGGGTGGTGGTAAACGACAGCCTGGTATTGGTGGATTATATTAATCGCCAACGTAAAAAAGGAGTGGACCTAATGAGCGCGGTAGCCAATGCTGGCGTGGCCCGTTTTAGAGCAGTAATTCTCACATCGCTCACCACTTTTGCAGGTTTAATGCCGCTGATTTTCGAGAAAAGCACCCAAGCGCAATTTTTGATCCCCATGGCGGTATCACTGGGCTTTGGCATTATCTTCGCCACCATGATCACTTTGTTGATTGTGCCAGTAAACTACCTGTTGTTAGAAGACGCCCAACGAGCACTAAAACAAGCCAAGCAGTGGTGGCTACGAGGGTTTGAATCTCCCAGCAATTAAATCGAATGGCGCAGCTCAAACAAAAAAGGAATTAGCTTAGCTAATCCCTTTTTAGTCTAAACAGACTTATGTTTAAGCTACGCTGGTCGCAACCATTTGCTCGCCTTGCTCTACTGCGTCGGCAATAAATTCGGTGACCTTCTGTTTATCAACCCCCACCACTTCACACAAAGGAGCAGGTAAGTTGTTGGCCACCGTTTCACTACTTAAACCAGCATTAAGCGCATGGTGAGCAAAAATGGCCAAGCGGATTAGTACCGCTGGCTTAGACACTTCTTCAAAATCCATTGGGTTAAGCTGCTGCTCAATGGCATCGGTGATTACCGGAGAAAAGTTCCAACGGCGCGCTAGTTCTCCACCAATTTGCGCATAATCTAAACCTAGGGTTTGGCGTTGCGCTGACACCCGCGTTTCCCCAGTTTCTAAGCTCAACTCAATTAAGCCCGCTTCTTCGGGTGTTGCACTGGCTATTAGTAATTCACCAAAGTTGTGTAACATGCCGCAGGTAAACGCCATTTCCGGTTCAATGTCGGTGCTTTTTGCTAAAGCTTGCGCCAACAACGCCACATACATGGCTTGACTCCAGAACTGCTGTTGGTCGAAGTTTTTGCTTGGCATCATGCCATTTAAACCTGCAGCAACCACCAATGAACGAACCCGCTTTAGACCTAAACGAATAGCCGCAGCTTCAATAGAGTCAATTTGTTTAATGCCGCGAAACGCCGCCGAGTTGGCCATTTTAAGTACGTTGGCACCCAAAGATTGATCAGTAGCGAGCTTTTTACCCAACTGATGTAAATCGACATTCTCATCGTTAATGCTGGTCAGCAATTCCTGCATAATTTGCGGCATCACTGGCAGTTTTTTTACCTGCTGGAAAAAGGCTTCCAGTTCCATGGATTACTCCCTAAAAAAATAATGTGAAGCACTGCATGCTTTCACTTACCAATTGGTCAAAAATTGAGCGCCATTTCACATTGGTGTAACAAGCTGACTTGTTTATCACCAAATTGACCCACACTGAATCTTATATGCAGAATAGTTTGACCTTATAGGCGCGGAAAATACAGTGACGATCGCACAAAATGGCAGGAAAACTTGGCCGAGCTGTAAACCTATTACTCTAGGTTTGTCAGAACAGGTACTAAAAGAATTAATTTTAGGAAACAAAACCTTAGATTACGGTTCGTGGTTACATTGCTTAGGTGCAGAACGCTTGGTTGACGAGCAAGAATACCCCAGTGCCAGCCAAGCGCATATTGTCAGTGACGCCTTAGCGTAAAAACTGCTCCGGTACTTCGCCTAACAACACCATCTCACGCACTTCATTTAACATCACTTGAAACCAAGTAAATTGATGTTGATGTTCTTCAGCGCTAAAACCGATTGTTCCCGCCATAAAGTTTCGAGTGAAACCATACAAATACAGACAAACACTGGTTAGGGCTTCATCATCCCACTTTGAGCCGTTTTCAATAAACGAGCGTTTACTGTGGAGTATCACAATCTCACGGTGCCAATACTCTAAGGCTTTAAAATCTTGATCGTGAGTGAACAGTTCATGAAAACTCACCAACATAACATCGGTTTCTGGTAGCTGATTAATCAGAAACTGGGTGCTGTCTTTGTACTCTACGATGTTACCAACAACTTGTTGAAAGTTGTGCTCTGCAACAACCAGCTGGACCTTTTCAAACCAACGCTTAGCGAGGGCAAAAAAGATCACATCTTTGTTCTTAAAGAAACGGTATAAAGAAGCAATGTCGATCTCGGCATATTGAGCAATAAGGTTGGTATTTACCGATGCCATACCTTGCTCTTTGATAAGAGACAAGGTGCTATCTAGGATGTGCTCCACTAGTCGCCTGGTTCGCTCTTGGCTTGGCTGCTTACGCATCGCCAGATGCTCAGGTACGACATAGTTTTCCATATTCACCCTCTCATTGATAAAAATATCATCTAAATTCCATCAGCTAATCCAGATTAAATGAAGCTTAGCTGAGATAATACAGCAGCTTATACTCCACATAGCTTAACTAAACAACTCTTGCATAAGATAACTGTGTATAAGTTTTGTCATGAAGAAAAACATATTGCTCGACAATGCTAAGGAATATGCAACAATACACAAATATCTGACTCATTAGTCAGATCTAGTAGCTAGTTATTCACGGAGAAGAATTTGGACCGCTCGGCCGAAGATTTAGTCAACTGGTTTCGTCAGTCGGCGCCTTATATAAATGCCCACCGAGGCAAAACCTTTGTTGTAATGCTTAGTGGCGAAGCCAGCAGCAGCGGCAATTTTAGCAATATCATCCAAGATATCGCGCTACTTAAAACCCTTGGGGTGAAAATAGTATTGGTATGCGGCGCTCGACCACAAATCGATGGTCTGATTGCAGCGCATCAACATAGTTGTTTGTTTGCTGGTGAACAGCGTATCACCGACGAGCGTAGCCTTAACATCATTAAGCAAGCCGTTGGCCAAATCCAAATGGATATCGAAGCCCAGCTGTCTATGGGTTTGGTGAATTCACCTTTGCATCAAGCCCACATTAATGTGGTGCGTGGCAACTTTGTGGTAGCCCAGCCCATTGGCGTAGAAGATGGCATCGACTTTTTGCACACTGGCAAGGTGCGACGCATTAACCATCAGAGCATTAAGCGCCAGTTGGATCATGGCGAAATAGTCATGGTGTCGCCACTAGGCGTTTCCGTAACTGGCGAACTGTTTAATATCTGTTCAGAAGACATTACCACCGAAATCGCAGTTTCTTTAAAAGCGGACAAAGTGATTTACTTCTGCCCCGAGCAAGGCATTCACAACGATAAAGGCCAGTTAGTGAGTGAGCTATTGCCAGACACGGCTAATCAGCTGATGCGCTCTGAGCCCTTTCTTAGAGAAACCGACAAAGACACGCTTCGCTACTTACGCGCGGCTATCCAATGTAGTGATAGAGGCATTGATCGTTGCCACTTAGTGAGCTATCAGCAAGATGGCGCGCTACTGCAAGAGCTCTATACCCGCGATGGCAGTGGAACCCAGCTAGTTCAATACAGTTACGAACGAGTGCGTGAAGCAAGGCTTGATGACATTAATGGCATTATCGAATTAATAAGACCACTAGAAGAAGAAGGCATACTAGTGCGTCGCTCACGCGAATTGCTGGAGATGGAAATTGAACGATTTACCATTGTAGAGCGCGACGGTATGATCATTGGCTGTGCTGCACTCTATGCCTTCGAACAAGAAAACATTGGCGAACTGGCCTGCTTAGTTAGCCACCCGCAATATCGTCAAGCCAGCCGTGGTGATCGCTTATTGCAAGCGATTGTAAAACGCGCTCGACAACAAGGCTTAAGCAAGTTGTTTGTGCTAACCACTAAAAGCATTCATTGGTTTAGAGAGCGCGGCTTTGCACCTGCCGATTTTGAAGATCTTCCTACCGAAAAGCAGGCTATCTACAACCTGCAACGACGCTCTAAGATCTTAATGATGGATATCACTCACTAAGCCTTATTGCTGAGTAGCCAAATACAAAAAACCAGCTCTAGATAGAGCTGGTAAAAAGACAAACATACACAAGATAATAAGGAAACACGCTAAGTAGGCGCTTAGCGTGTTGACTACATTTCCTTAGAAGTCGTAGCGTGCTGCGAAGTGGAATTCGTTTTCAGCGTCGTCGATGTTGTTGATTTGGTAAGCAGCTACAATGCGTAGTTGCTTAGTCAGGTCGTAACGACCTTCGATAGTGTAGTAATCAACAGCGTCGTATTTAGCTTGGCCTTCGTTTTCAACTTCAGCTTTGTTCCACATTGCTTGCGCGCGGAAAGCTTTAGTGAACTTGTAACCAGCAACTAACTCGTAACCTGTGTGCTCGTTCTTAGCGTCAGAACCGTGCAATTTAAAGGCTTTGTTGTTTTCGCCCATTGAGTAGTTAAGTGCAGCGTAAACACCGTTAGCGTCGTAGTTAACACCAACTAGTGCCATTGTGCTGTCTTTAGCATCGCCATTGTTAGCAATGTTGTAACCAGCACCTAGGCCTAAACCAAAGTCGAAGCCGTAAGCTACAGCGATACCGTAAGCAGAGTTGTCTTGGCTAGCGCCAGTAGTCTCGTCTTTTTGGTTATCGTTAAACTTGTAAGAAGCGTGGATGTCGAAGTTGTTGAACTCGCCAGCGTACTTAAGAACGCTGTCTGAACGGCCAATACCTTCTTCACGGCTAGAGCTGATACCAATCGCAGAGTTACCGTAAGGGTTAACGTAGCTTGAATCAGTCCAATCGGCTACTAGCTCTAAAGCACCGTAGTTACGACCGAAAGTTACTTCACCAAAGTCGCCACCGAAGCCAGCGTAAGCTAAACGTGCTTTAGTAGCTGAAGTGTTGTCACCTTCGCCGTTGTTTTCCATTTGTAGCTCGTAGCGACCAAGAGCGTAGCTTGATTCACCAAACTGAGATTTAACTTTAGCGCCAAAACGAACATATTGGTCAGCACCAAAGTTGTCAGATTTACCAGCATCGTCACCAGCAGTGTAACCAGCGTATACACGGCCATATAGATCAACAGCGTGTTTTTCATCTTCGTAAACTTTAGCAGCGTTAGCTGAACCAGAAGCAGCGGCAACCGCCAGAGCGATAATAGTAAGCTTTTTCATTTTAATCCCTAAAAAAGTGTGAAGTACATCAAGTAAAAGTTGAACAAATCTTAGGGTTGAAAAATGACAGCTAGGTGACTGAAGTATTAAAGATTAATGACAGCGGAACTTTATTGAATAGTTTGTAAGAGTTTATTTTTTAAGCAGTTTATTTAGTAAGTGCTGATATTTTTCAGCACTTACCAGAAGATTATGTCGTTAGCGCATGAGCTTAAAATCGGTAGTTCAGCCCCAAATTTAAGCCTAATTGGGACCAATAACTGCCCACAAAAGTAACTTGGCAACCAGGGCCACACTCTATCCTGGTACCTTCGTTTACAAAGGTGCCATATAGACGGCCTTCTAGTTTTAAATCGAGGTTTTCAGTGAGGTGATAAAAGTAACCGCCACCTAAGCTAATAGAAAAGCGTTGGGTATCACTACCTGGGCTGGCAGCAAAATGGGTAACACCAGCGCCACCACTGGCAAAGGTTTCAAAGTTTTCATATTGCCATCGGCGAGATGCGGTTAAATGAGCATATACTACGTCTACATCGGTAGTGGCCGAATCGTCCATCTCGGTGTTTTGCCAAGACACCAACGCTCCCACGTAGTTTTCGTAAGTCTCACGTTTGCGGTTTTCGCCACGACTAGTAGCAAAATCAAAGGCGGCCATATAAGAAGGAGCCGAACGAACCGAGTAGGTCTGTTCAGTGTCCAAGTCGGTCATTTCGCCGCCAAAGGTATAGCCAGCGCCAATGCTTACATCCGCGAGTGCGGGCAGCGAAACACAGCACGCCAATAATAATCCTATTTTTCTTAGCATCGGTCACCTCCTGTTAGACACATCAACAGTGTCTAACATTCAGTAACTTAAGCCAAGTTTAAATCGCCTTAAATTGATTGGTTATCACATCGTAATGGTAACCAATGGTTTCTAACCGGCGCGCTAAAGAGCGCTCTTCAAAACCAAAGGTTAAGGCTAGGTCTTCTAGGCTATTACACTCTAAGCGCAGTTTCTCATTCACAATACCTAATAAGATGTTGGCTTCGAGGTTCAACATATAGCTCGCATCCATAATTAACTCCTCATCTATTGGCTACATCGAGTTAATTTGAGCTTAGTTAAACAATCGTCACTTTTGTAGCTAAGCGCTAGCAACAATGCTGTATTTTTTTGTTTACTTAAGTAGTAGGCAACAAAAAGCCCGGCGAGTGCCGGGCTTTAATGAGGTAATCTTGTATTAGATATCAAACTGTTCGCGCATTAGTGCTTCATACTCGGTACACCCGCCAACGTGTTTCTCGTCAACAAAAATCTGCGGTACAGTTTCAACCGGCTTACCTACCGTTTTTTCAAGATCGGCTTTTGAGATACCTTCAGCATGAATATCAACATAACGGTAGTTATAGTCTTCGTGTGCTTCGCTTAATTGCTCGGCGATCTGCTTGGCACGAACACAATAAGGGCAACCAGGGCGACCAAAAATTACTGCAAACATCTTAAACTCCAAAACCAATGTGAATTAGCCCTACTATAGCGGCTAGCTACTAAATAAAAAAATCGAATATTTCACTGTTAGCGATAGGTTCTAGCTATCAAACCTTATAGACCTCGTCTGTTAGCTTTATCTTTCATCGCTCAACGCTCAACGCTCTTCAATTAAGCCTAACAAGCGTTGTTTAAGCAAACTGCTAAAGTCGTTACGCATTGCTTGATCAACCATCGGTTCTACACAATTAATCGTAAGGCTTAATCCGCCAGCGACACTTTGCGCGCCAAGCCAAAATATGGCCCCTACCAAATGCTGGGCGGCAGTAAAATAGTATTGCTGGGGAACTAAACCAGAATCTTCCAAAGAGTCAAACACCGGCTCTAAAGGCCCAAGATTAGATAGGTGTAAGCAATTGAACCTGCCAGCAACTTGCTGCATTTCATCATCGGCGCGGCGTGGTGCCTGCGCCTCCCACCAATTGTCGTTGCACGACACCAAGTGCAGACCAGAGTCGACTTTCTCTTTATAGGCCTGTTTAATTTTCTGAGCGCGTCGCCAAAAGCCTTGCGATGAATCGCTAGCCACTTCAAACGAGAACATAGAAACATAACAAGCTAGTTCTTGCTGATTTACCGGTGGTTCAACTATTGGTCGAACATTGGCATTACCGCCTGCACTTACTTTACTCACTGGTGAGCGAGCAATCTTTGCGGCTACTTCAATCGCTGCGCAATAAAGCGTAATGGTAAGGCTCACTTGATGTATACGGCTTATCGCCAATAAACGCTGAGATTGTTGCTGGCTAAAATTCAACAGCTCCAGTTTATTCTGTTGGTTTTGCGTTAAACCAGCCTGGTTTAGCCATACTCCTGCCTGAGCCGGGCTAATAGGAGTGGCAAAAGGGTTATCGTCAGGCGAGTACTCATCCATGGCCAAGGCTTGGTGAACGCCAGCGCGAATACTTAAGCGCTGAATATCTGGCACCATTTGTTGAGCCACTTGCTGGTGTCGCTCTAACCACTCAGCTAACAAAGAAGCCGCCGACAAGCCATCACAAATACTGTGATGCATGCTAATCACCAACGCTGATTGCTGCTGACCTAACAATATCGATACCCGCCAAAGCGGGCCGCCAACGTTGAGCGGAGTATTAGTTTGTTGCTGCATGGTGTCACGCAATGCTTGGGAAAATGGCAGCTTGCTTTCATCAATTTCTGCCACTTCAAGTTCTGGCTGGCTAGAACACTCTTGCCACTGCCATTGCTGCGCCACTTGTTTTAAACACAGTGATAAAAAAGGGTGGCGAAGTTGCAATAACTGATGGATTCGCGGAATAAAGTGAGTGTTTATCTTACCTGTCACTGTCACCGCATTCACCACCAACATGGCTCCCGTGCTGGTTAATTCGGCAAACAAATACTCAGTTTTTCCCAATTGGCGAATCGTCATCATAACCCCCTAAAGCAAGTAAACTGCAGATAACTCAATAAGCAGCAATCATTGCATAGTTGGCGCTTTCACTTTCACTATCTGGATCACCATGTTGAGTATTAAGGCTAAAGCCATCACGCTAAATATGATCGCCATCGCACTTGGGCTCGGCATAAAGGCGGTTGTTAAGCCACCAACGGCTAAGGCGGTAAGGGTCATCTGCGTTGTGCCACTTAAGGCAGACACCGTGCCAGCTTGCCCCGAAAAGTGGCCAAATAGACCAGATTGAGAAATAGGATAAATAGCCCCTACGCTAATGCTGATCAAACTCATTGCTACAATCACCCAAATTAACGTGCTTGAATGGGTGAGCAATATAAACGCTGCAATAAAAGGCAGCAGCGAGGCTAGCAGCAAAATGTGTTGCTCTGGCCAGCGACCGTTAAAGCGGCGAGTAAAAGCACTGCCCAAAGCCAAACCTGCAGCCGGGATTATCATCACTAAACCAAAATCATCAGCCGACAAACCAAAGCCATGCTGCAATACAAAAGGTGCGCTACTAATCATGTACATCAAACCAATGCTGGCGATCCAAGCAAAGCTAGAGTAATGAATAAAGTGGCGATCGAAGGCCAAGCTTAAGTAGTCGTTTGCCACACGGTTCAAGTTTAGCGGCGGGCCAACTTCTGTTTGGGTTTCTGGTAATAGCTTGGCAGCAATAATTAGTAAACTTGCGCCAGCAATACCAATGATCACAAATAGATAGTGCCAGCCCCAGTAAGCTGTCACTATGCCACCAATAACCGGACCTAAAACGGGAATAACCGACGCAGCCATGCCCAACCAAGCAAAACCATGCTTTAGCTCTTTACCGCGATAACTGTCACTAATTAAGCAGCGGGCCAGTATCTGGTTACTGCCTGCACCTAAACCTTGAATTAGTACGCCGGCTAATAACAAATCAAGATGATTAAAGCCCAAAAACGTGAGTAGGTTACCCACCAGGAAAACTGCCTGCCCCATCCAAAATACCCGTCGCCTGCCATAACTATCGGCTAGCGGGCCATAAAATAGTTGGGATATGCCTAAGCCTAAAATAAACACCACAATAAGGCGCTGCACTAAATGCTCTTCTACCGCAAAATGCGTGGCCATTTCTGGTAAGGCAGGCGCCAGCAACCCATTGGTTAATTGGGAACAAGCAATAAAGGCAATAGAAAAAAACAGCGGGACTCGCGAATAGCTCACTAATAAACTCCAATACATCAGCGTTCTTCATTGTAAATCAAAGCCAAAAGCGGATAATCATTCATCAAAGACATGATTTATTTCCCGCCAGGAAATAATTAATCAAAAGAGGCCGAATATGGATTGGTTGAACGCGGTGCAAACCTACGTAGCAGTAGTAGAGAGCAGCAGCTTTGTGCAAGCAGCGCAGCAACTTAATATTACTACCTCAGCCTGTAGCAAACGCATCTCTTGGTTAGAGTCTCAATTGCATTGCCAATTGTTATTACGTACGACTCGCAGGGTGCGCACAACCGAGCAAGGCCAGCAGTTTTATTTGCAAAGTTGCGATTGGTTAAGCCAGTTCAATAATATGCGCCAACAACTTGGCCCCTCTAGTCTTGGCTTAACTGGCAGCCTCACTATTGGCGCTCCTGCGGTATCGGGCAGTTTATTTGTGACGCCCTTAATTGCTTCTTTTTTGCCAAAGCATCCGCACCTCAATATTGAGTTATTGGAAGTAGAGCCTGGGGAAATTCCAGATTTATCGCTCGACATTGTAGTAACGCGCCAGCTAGACAATTTTGATAGCACTAGCTATCGCATGTTGCATCTATTTAATTACGCAGTGAAGTGTTTTGCCAGCCCTACATTTTTAGCGGGTTGCGGCCCAATACAAAGCGCAAAGCAACTACAAGCTCTACCGCTATTGTTGGTGCAAGGGCAAATCAAAGCAGGCGGTGTAAAACTAAATGAAGGCACTGTGCTTAACCAAGCTTGTCGCTTTGTTACTCATGACCCTATGGCAGCCATTCAAGCAGCTGTTCACCATATGGGCGTAGTATTAGTATCAGAAGATCTGGTACAACAACATCTATTAGACGGGAAGTTAGTTGAAGTGCTACCCGGCTTATTGTCTGAGCAACGCAGCGTATGCGCCTATTATCCAGCTCAGCGTTTCGAAAACCCCAATATCAGCGCCTTTTTACAGCACTTACGTGAACAAAGCCAAGCCGCCAGCAATAACCATCAATAACTGGCAGCTTGTTTTACTTAGCCAAGGCGGTACTCCGCTTAACTAATTTCTATTTGCTGCTTTTCACTCACCTTAGCAACAGCTTTGGGCGCTTTAAGCATTAACAGGCCGTTGACTAATTCAGCGCTAATATCCTCAGCTTGAATTGCTTTACCAACATTAATGTTTCTGCGGAAAAAGCCACTGCGGCGTTCTTTACGCAGTACACTGTCACCCTGCTGTTGGTGTTGCTGCTCAATTTTGGCTTGAATGCTCAACACACCATCGTGTAGCTGCACATCAATATCTTCCTTAGCCACACCAGGTAACTCGGCAACAAATAAGTAGCTATCTTCTTTGTCGATGATATCGACACGCGGTTGGAAAAAACCGTCATCACGCATGGTAAATTGTGGGCTAAAAAGCTGCTCCCATAAATGGTCTTCTCCAAACCAATGATCTCTAGGTAACATGTTCATAATAAGCTCCTTAGTTAGGACCAACACTAAACAACAGCTTACTCAATTTTATTTTAGTAGAGACAAACTGGCCCAACAGGAAGTTGAGGCCAAAATAACCAGCGAGTTTGACCTAAAGCAAACTCATCGATAACTATTATTTTGATGCTAAGAAAAGGTACAAATTATGCGGTAGGAGACGAGCATAAAAAAACCGCTAGCCAAAGCTAGCGGTTTAGGATGTAACAAGCGTTAGTTCGAGTCACGAGTTAAAAAGGCAACTACGGGGTAGTTTACTCGGCCGCTTCAACATCTGATTCGCATTCTTTTGCTTCAATATCTTCACTGATTGGAAGGCGCACAAAAAAACCTTTACCAGTTGCAAAACAACGCATCGTTTGTTGTTGGTCTTGTTCCATTTAGATAAATCTCCTAAGTTGTTGCAAGGGTGAAAAAGTTAAATGTTATGTTTAATTTCTCGTTATATTTTGCTTATTGCCACTTGCGTAAGTAAGGCTAGCTAGTGAATAAGAATTGCACAAGAAATAATCAGTAAAAATTCCATTTAGCCAAAGATTTCTTGATCTAGCTCAGTCTTGCGGGAGGTAATCTATAGGCTTTTGCTAGAAATGTGAAGTACTAATTTACCACTTTGGGGATGCAAGCCAAATCCACAAAAAATAATACCCATAAAAAACAACAACTTAAAAATAAGGCAAAATATAAGAAAATATTACTTATAGCTTTTTGGCATGTAGAAAATGTGTTTTATATCTGTTTGGCTATATTCGGGTTAAGCCGAGAAAATAACAATAGATGAATCAGTTACTTACACCGAGCTATCATTCAAATAAAGCCTAGTGAATAATTATTCAAAATAGTAGCTAATAACATAAAAGACAGTTGCAAAACTAGAGCGCAGGCCGCTCACAGGCTAGGCTTAGCGCTTTTTGATTTTTACGAAATCGAAGAAAAGCCATAATGCAATAATGGTTGCCGACACCACCACGCCATATTCTAGATAAAGGTGGATATAACCGAGAAAAAAGCTTACTGCGGGTAAAACTAATACAAGCATTAAGGCCAACAACAAATAGCCCAAGATAGTCTCCTCTTTTTTATTAGATTATATCCTGAGAAATTCCCGCCAAGCTACTGCAAAATAGGTAATTTAGAGCGATTTCACTGAGATGTTAACTAAGCCAAGAAATAGCAAAATAAAAACGTAATTCGGTAATGCAAAAACCTTTAGCGAATAAAGTAGATAAGCATATTAGATATTTTTTTGGCTCTGATGGTAGTCACTGTGAAAGCAGCGCTATAACACGGCCAACGGTGGAACAAACCAGAGTATCAATCACCAAATATACAAGAGCTTATTGGCATCCTCTGCTCAGCGCTGGGTTATTCAAAGTAAGATTTAAGTTGCAGCTGTACGTGGCCATCTTTCCATACTGTGGTGTCAATTTGCGTTTTGCAAATTGCACACAGCGTTTTGTTCGACAAGGTTAAATGGCCCGACAAACGGTTACCTTTGGCACGAAACAATAAATTATTCTGCGCTTGCCAGCGCACTCCACCACGCCAATTAGCACGCCATTGCGGCACTTGCTGGTAACGTAAAAATTCAGATTGCTCTGTAGTACTAGTAGGAAGCTGATTACTGCTAGCGCTGCGAGCACTAAAATGCTGTTCTTGTAACCAATTAATATCATTAAATAAATCACTAGCAGCTTGAGGTTGTTCGAGCTCATTCTCAACACTAAAGTCGAGCGCCAGTTTAGGCTTTGCCTGAACCATGTTTGCCCACACCAATACTGCAATGATTAACGATAATGCAATACCCATAACAACCTCCAACGCACCGTTAGTTTAGTTAACTACTTCCTCTTATGGTTTGGTTTACATCTCGCATCTTGCCAAGCTTGGTAAGGTGCTTTTATTAAAGAGTAGTAGACGCAATGGGTTCTTGCTATTTCCATGCCACTACTAAGCTTTTACACAGGTGCGCGTTACATTCTGCTAACTTTATTCAACCTAGGCATAACCTATCACACCGATAAACTTTACAAATTGGTTTGACCAATGGAAATAAGCGATACTTTTGTGCGAAGTTACTTGACTGTTAGGCCGTAGTTTTCTTTCATACACACCAAATGCGAAAAATTAGCTAACATGCAGTAGCTAACAAACATTTAATATGCAGCGACGTGTTGCCAACACAGCAACTCAACATAACAACCATTAGCAGGAACACACTATGCAAATCGGAATACCTAAGGAGATCTTCGACCAGGAGAGCCGGGTAGCCGCCACCCCAAAAACCGTAGAGCAGTTGCTTAAACTAGGCTTCTCTGTGGCAGTGGAAAGCGGTGCAGGAACAGCAGCCAGCTTTAATGATGATGCTTATAGCGAAGCAGGCGCAGAAATTGTAAGCAAAGAGCAAGCATTTCAAGCTGACCTCATCTTTAAGGTTAACGCTCCATTAGACGGAAGCGACAACACCACCGACGAACTTTCTCTTATAAAGGAAGGCGCAACGGTAGCCAGTTTTGCATGGCCTGCACAAAATCCAGAATTGCTTGAAAAATTTAAAGCAGCCAAGGTTAACTTATTAGCCATGGACATGGTGCCACGGATTTCTCGTGCTCAATCTTTGGATGCACGTAGCTCGCTAGCCAACGTAGACGGCTACCGTGCAGTGGTAGAAGCAGCTAACCACTTTGGCCGCTTCTTTACCGGTCAAATTACTGCTGCGGGTAAAGTACCACCCGCTAAAGTATTGGTAATTGGTGCAGGTGTAGCCGGTTTGGCTGCCATTGGTACCGCCGGTAGCTTGGGCGCCATTGTGCGCGCCTTTGATACTCGCCCAGAAGTAAAAGAGCAAATTAACTCTATGGGCGCCGAGTTCCTAGAGCTTGATTACGAAGAAGAAGATACTGGCAGCGGTGACGGCTACGCAAAAGAAATGAGCGCAGCCTTTATTGAAGCCGAAATGGCCTTGTTCCGCGAACAAGCCAAAGATGTAGACATCATTATTACCACCGCATTAATTCCAGGCCGTCCAGCTCCAAAGCTGATTTTGGCCGACATGGTTGAATTAATGAAGCCAGGTAGCGTAATTGTTGATTTAGCAGCAGCCACTGGCGGTAACTGTGAGTTAACTGAGCCTGGTGAAATTGCCGTTAAGCACGATGTAACCATTGTCGGCTTAACCGATATTTCTCGCCGTTTGCCTGCTCAAGCTAGCCAACTTTACGGCACCAACTTAGTAAACCTACTTAAGTTACTTAGCCCAGAGAAAAATGGCGAAATCAACATCGACTTCGAAGACGAAGTTTTACGTGGCGTAGCCTCGGTTAAAGATGGCGAAATCACTTTCCCACCGCCAGCAATTCAAGTAAGTGCTCAGCCTCAAGCCGAAGCACCTGCTGCAGAGCCGGCTCAAGTGGAAGAAGAAAAACCAAGCAAGCCTTGGCTAAAACCTGTGCTAGCAGCAGCCGGTGCGGCCGCTTTTGCTTGGGTAGCCGACGCAGCACCAGCAGACTTTGTACAACACTTCACTGTGTTCTTGCTGGCTTGTGTAGTGGGTTACTACGTAGTTTGGAACGTAACACATGCCTTGCACACTCCATTAATGAGTGTAACCAACGCCATTAGCGGCATTATTATTGTGGGCGCCTTAGTGCAGATGAAAGCCGACACCTCCTGGGTAGTACTACTACTCTCGGGGATCGCCGTGCTTATCGCCACCATTAATATCGCCGGTGGTTTTACTGTGACTCAGCGGATGCTGAAAATGTTCCGTAAAGACGACTAAGGAGAAATAGTCACATGTCTCAAGGTATAGTTTCTGCAGCGTATTTAATCGCTGCCCTATTGTTTATCTTCAGCCTAGCCGGCCTAAGTAAACAAGAAACCGCCCAGCGCGGTAACATCTTTGGCATCATCGGTATGGTTATAGCCGTACTAGCCACATTAGCTAGCACCCAAGTAACCGGCGGTAGCTGGATTATTACCCTAGCCATGGGAATTGGTGCCGCTATTGGTATCCGTTTAGCACTTAAAGTTGAAATGACCGAAATGCCAGAGCTGGTTGCTATTTTGCACAGTTTCGTAGGTATGGCAGCAGTATTGGTTGGTTTCTCAAGTGCTATCGACCACGGCTCGTTAATTGATTCAGTTACTGGCTTAATTGACCCAGTAGCAAAATCTATTCACGACGTAGAAGTATTCCTAGGTATCTTTATTGGTGCAGTAACCTTCACCGGTTCGGTAGTCGCTTTTGGTAAACTTCGCGGCCTTATTAGCAGTGCCCCTAAAGCCCTACCAGGCGCTCACTGGCTAAACTTAGGCATGATTGTAGTATCAATCTACCTAGGCAGTGTATTCATGGACAGCGGCTCTATGTGGCCACTAGTTATCATGACCTTTATCGCCTTTGTATTTGGTTACAACCTAGTATCTGCAATCGGCGGCGCCGATATGCCAGTGGTTGTATCGATGCTTAACTCATACTCAGGTTGGGCAGCAGCAGCGGCAGGTTTCATGCTAGGCAACGACTTGCTAATTGTAACCGGTGCACTAGTAGGTAGCTCGGGTGCGATTCTGTCTTACATCATGTGTAAAGCAATGAACCGCTCGTTCATCAGCGTAATCTTAGGTGGTTTTGGTAGCGAAGGTGGCACGGTAGCTACCGACGTAGACCAAGGTGAACATACCGAAGTACAGGCTGAAGAAGTAGCAGAAATGCTAAAAGACGCTAACGAAGTAATCATCGCCCCAGGTTACGGCATGGCAGTAGCACAAGCCCAATACCCAGTGGCCGAAATTACCAAAAAACTGCGTGATAAAGGCGTAAACGTACGTTTTGCTATTCACCCAGTAGCTGGTCGCTTACCTGGTCACATGAACGTATTGTTAGCCGAAGCCAAAGTACCTTACGACATCGTAATGGAAATGGACGAGATTAACGAAGACTTCGCCTCTACCGACGTAGTATTAGTAATTGGTGCTAACGACACGGTTAACCCTGCAGCTAAAGAGCCAGGCAGCCCTATTGCGGGTATGCCAGTACTAGAAGTATGGGATGCGAAGAACGTGATTGTATTTAAACGTTCAATGGCCACTGGTTATGCCGGTGTTCAAAACCCATTGTTCTTTAAAGAGAATACAGACATGTTGTTTGGTGATGCTAAAGAAACGGTTCAGAAGATCCTTTCTCATATCTAATCAGATGATGTGTTGATGATAAAAGCCGCTCATTGAGCGGCTTTTTTGTATCTTCTATATCGCAGTGACATCAACTTTCTTCAAAATTAACAGGGTCATCAACATCGCGATAAATATTTACTGAGTAATCTTTCTTGTTGGGAGCAGCAACATGTATTGGTATCCCTCGCTCCTTACAGAGGGTAGCGATAACTTTTCGATTGGTTTTATCCATTCTAGAACCAATAATCACACCAATTAGAGCTTTATCAGAAACAGTTTCAACTACCCCTGACTTAGCATTTTCTTCATCACTTTCAGCAAATAGAACACTACGAATCTCAGCTTCATAATTCCAGCGAATATGCTTTTGATATGTAAAGTTAAAATTAAATAATTCAGTTTTAGCAAAAACCTGATTCATCATTTTACCTTTCGTGAAGCTGAATTGCTTAGCTCGCTCTGTCACTGATGCGTTTAAATCTCTGTATGTGATCTTTTTAACTCTTTTGTTATAGTCAATTGGATTTAGGCTTATTTTCTCATGGTTAGATAACTCTGCTTTATCATAGATAAAACAAAGGCCAGTCATACCATTCGCATAATGAGACCACATCAACGGCTCATCGCAAGCGCCACTAAAACAACAAATAAAAGTTCCAGTCGCATTTTTCCCTAGGTCCTCAAGTTGGGTCTTAATAAATTTCTTGTAAGAATCCAAAACCCGATTTTCTTCCTGTTGAATATATAATGACATCAGCTGATTATGAGATAGTAATTTAAGGTGCTCATTGATTTCGGGTAGTTTCTCGATCTTAAACTCATTCCAATCAAACTCAAACGGATGCTCAAAGGGATCATTGAGGAGGCGAACATGAGAATGCCAAAGTTCACTCTCTATCAACTCCCTGATCGTATTTTCGTTGTAGCTTCTATAACGATATAGCTCATTCATTTAATCAGTTACCTAACACCTCTAATTCTTAAGACACATTACATGTTTTTAGAAAAGTTGGTCAAAAGGCGACTTCTCAAAGTGAGAGTTAAAAATAAACTAACAAAAACTAATAACAGTTATAGAATTCTTTACAACTGAATACTCCCCTACTTATTTGGCTTTTTACCCAGCTTCGGTTGCGGATTTCGCCCTGACGGCGACTTCCTTTTTCTTTGAACAGCCAAAGAAAAACTAAGGAAAAAGAAAGGCTGCCCCAGCATCATCTTCTTCCTGCGTTGCTCACTCACTGCGGCGTCAAAACAACTCGCTTCGCTCAAACAAGTTTTGCCTTTACCCGCCCCTCGCTGCGCTACTCGGCGATGATGAGGGGAAACTAAGATCAAAAGCGAATACGTAGAGATCATTTTCATACATCAAGCTAAGAGTTACGCAGCCCGGCTCTTTGCTCTCAATCACCATCATCTCCGCCGAGTAGCGAAGTAAACAAGGGATTAAACCGAGGACTGTTTGAGCGCAGCGAGTTTCCGTAGGCGCGTTGATTTATGAGAAACGCAAGATTCAAGGGAATGCGGGGCGGCCTTTCTTTTGTACACTTTTCTTTGGCCGCACAAAGAAAAGTGTATCGCCGGCAAGGCGAAACCTGAACCAACACCAAGCATTGGTTCAAATGAAACTAATATAAACACAAGCTCACAGCTCTGCTTTCAATACACCATCATCTCCGCCGAGTAGCGAAGTAAACAAGGGATTAAACCGAGGACTGTTTGAGCGTAGCGAGTTTCCGTAGGCGCGTTGATTTATGAGAAACGCAAGATTCAAGGGAATGCGGGCGGCCTTTCTTTTGTACACTTTTCTTTGGCCGCGCAAAGAAAAGTGTATCGCCGGCAAGGCGAAACCTAAATCAACAACCTACCTAACAAGCAAAAGTGATACACAACATGGTCAGCGTTTGAACCCATCAAATCAGCTAAGGAACGCAATGAAGTAGACGATTAGACGGTAGGTTCGCAAAACAAATAACAAATAACAAATAACAAATAACAAATAACAAATAACAAATAACAAATACAAAAAAACCGCTAATTAGCGGTTTCTTCTCAAACTAGCATCCCATTACCACATCAAATCATCTGGGATTTGATAATCAGCATATGGGTCATCTTCATCAATCACATCTTGGCTTGGGTCGTTAATTAGCACTACTACGCTTTCATCACGCTGGGCAATCTTTTCCGCCACAATGGTAGGGACGACTTCATAAGCTTCGCCCAGAGTAACAATGGCTAAGCGGCCGTTACTAAGCTGCTTGCGCAGTTCTTCGGTAACATAAATCTTTTTAATTAGGCCTTCATAGGTGAAGTTGTAAGCTTCTTCACCACGCTTTCTGTCTAACATGTTCATCTCAATCAATTGCTTGATTTGAGCGGCAACGGCTTTTTTGGCTTTCTCAGCATTTTGTTGCTGAGCTAATTCGGCGTCACGTTGTTGTTGGTCAAGCTTGGCTTGCTCGGCAGCTGCTTTTACTTCCTTGGCCAAGGTGCGTGATTTTTTATTGGTTTTGCCTACTTTTTTGGCTTTTTTCTTGTCAACTAAACCAGCTTTAAGCATCTGCTCTTGCAGCGATAACTTGGCCATAGCAAATCTATACCTTTGAATTCGATGGGTGGATTTATAATGCAGCACTACGGCCACTAAAGGCCTAGATAATACGTGAAGCGGCTACAAATTTGAACCTATAGCGAACAAGTTAACCTGGCCTACTCGGCTTGTGGCGCTAGGGTTAACGACAAAGGTTGATCTTGCGGATAGCCCGACAAATCAATCTCGCTACCATTAAGTTTTAAGCTAAAACCCTCGATTTGAGAAAAGTACAAGGATGCTGGGTGCATTACCTGCCAAGTGCGCAGATCACCCATGCCTAACCAGCCATCAAATACCACTTTATCGCGGCCATCAATAAGCAGTAATTCGGCTCGGTCGTCGGCTTCGATTTCTAGCTCTATAACTTGCTCTGGCTTTAAGGCTTCTGGTTGCCACAAATCGCTAGGAGCGACCCAATAGTAGGTTCTTGCACCTTGCCAACGATGGGGTAACTGAGCAGGCGGACGAATTGGGTAAATAGATCGAATTGGACGTTCAATAGGATGGCTAGGGATTGGGCGCTCTATGGGTTGCTCGGGTTTGTGTAGCTGCGCTGGGCGAGCGGCCTGTTCCGCCATACAGGCTTCAATAACGCCAATCGCTAACAGCAAAGCCAAACCTATATTACAAAGAAACCTTAGCATTTCTCGCCCCAACCACAGTTAAACCCTTGATTAGTAATAATAGCCGAAAAATTCATATATACTCTTGGTACATGATCATATTTACAGTGGTTTAAGTGGAATTAAGCAGCCTGCCCATCACCGCACTTAAAGGAGTGGGTGACAAACTTGCCGAAAAACTCCTACGCCTACATATTCGAAATGTTGGCGACTTGCTGCTGCACTTACCCCTGCGTTATGAAGACCGCACTCGCGTATGGCCAATTAATGATTTACTGCACGGCGCGCATGTTTCGGTGCATGGCGAAATAACCAAGGTAGAAACCATTCACGCCCGTCGTCGCATGCTAACGTGTCGCATCAGCGATGGCAGCGGCAGCATTACCCTGCGCTTTTTCAACTTTAATAACGGCCAAAAGGCTGCCATGCAACAGGGTAAGTGGATGCGCTGCTTTGGCGAAGCTAAGCGCGGTAAACATGGTTGGGAAATGATCCACCCGGAATACAGCATTGTTGCTGATCCTAGTGCACCGTTAATGGATGAAAAGCTAACACCGGTTTATCCCACTACCGAGGGCTTAAAGCAGCTCAATTTGCGTAAACTCAGTGAGCAAGCTTTTAAGTTACTAGAGCAATATCCCTTGGTAGATTGGCTACCACCCGCATTACGCCCCCATGGTTTAGATCTTAACCAAGCCTTAATGCAGCTGCATCGCCCCGATCCAGATACCGAGCTCAGCTTATTAGAAGAAGGCCGGCACCCTGCCCAGCAGCGTTTGGTATTAGAAGAATTAGCCGCGCACCAGCTCAGCATGTTAAAGCTACGCCAAGAGCAACAGCGCCAAGCGGCCATTGCTTTACCGCTTGCCAGTGGCTTAGAACAGCAGTTTTTAGCCCAGCTCCCCTTTAAACCAACCAATGCCCAACAACGGGTGGTGGCCGAAATTAAAAGCGATACTCAGCAGCCACATGCCATGATGCGTTTGGTACAAGGCGATGTAGGCAGTGGCAAAACCTTAGTAGCAGCAATGGCGGCTTTGCAGGCTTTAGCGAATGGTTATCAAGTGGCACTGATGGCGCCCACGGAAATATTGGCCGAGCAGCATGCGCTTAACTTTGCTAAATGGTTCGAGCCCTTGGGCATTAAAGTTGATTGGCTTGCTGGCAAACAAAAAGGCAAAGCTCGCAACGAGGCTATGGAGCGCATAGCCAGCGGCGAAGCGCAAATGGTAGTGGGCACTCATGCCATTTTCCAAGAGCAAGTGCAATTTGCCAAACTCGCCTTAGTGATTATCGACGAGCAGCACCGCTTTGGGGTGCACCAACGCATGGCCTTACGCGAGAAAGGCGCCGCTGTAGATGGCAGCAACACTTTACCCCATCAGTTAATTATGACGGCTACCCCTATCCCTCGCACCTTGGCGATGACGGCCTATGCCGATTTGGAGCTGTCGATTATTGATGAGTTGCCGCCCGGGCGAACCCCAATTAAAACCGTGGCCTTGCCCGATACTCGCCGTGAGCAAGTGATCGAACGGGTGTATCAGGCTTGCCATAACGACGGGCGCCAAGCTTATTGGGTTTGTACCTTAATTGAAGAATCAGAAGTGCTGCAGTGCCAAGCAGCCGAAGACACCGCTGATACTTTACAAAAACAACTACCCGATTTACGCATTGGCTTAGTGCATGGCCGCATGAAGCCGCAAGAAAAGCAGTGGGTAATGGAGCAGTTTAAAAACCATCAGCTTGATTTACTGGTGGCTACCACCGTAATCGAGGTGGGTGTAGATGTACCTAACTCCAGTTTAATGATTATAGAAAACCCCGAACGTTTAGGTTTAGCTCAGCTCCACCAGCTACGTGGCAGAGTGGGTCGTGGCCAAGTAGAAAGCCACTGCGTATTGATGTACCACAGCCCCTTATCTAAAACCGCCAGTTCACGTTTAAGTGTATTACGCGACAGCACCGACGGTTTTGTAATTGCCCAACGCGATATGGAAATTAGAGGCCCAGGCGAACTACTTGGCACCAAGCAAACCGGTTTAGCAGAATTTAAAATTGCCGACTTAGTACGAGACCAAGCAATGATAGGTGAAGCGCAGCGCCTAGCTAAACAACTTCTTCAGCAAACACCGGTTGCTATTGAACCTTTAATTGACCGTTGGTTAGCCGGCCGCGAACAATTCGCTCAAGCTTAGCAACATAAGACTCCCTGTTAGTTGATGCTGAAGATCTCATCACGGCATTGTTCTACCAAAATCTCCTGCAACCATAGGTACAAAGGGTTTTGTCGATTGCGATAATGGAACACATAGCCGGTATCATACTTCAGTGCCAAACCTTTAAACTCTTCACTTAGCTGCAATTGCCTAATGCCGGGAATATCTTCTGGCGGGTAATAAGTCACGCTGGGGTAAACTAAATCACTCACCCGCAATACATCCATAATCGATCCCGGCAGTTCAGAACGAAAACCAATAGTCACCTCTACGCCATGGGCTGCCAAAAACTTTTCTGCTTCGGTACGAGCCGCGCTCCAACCCGGAACATGAATGAGCGCAGTAGCGTAGTTTTCAAAATCTTGCGGGGTGACAATGTCGTCACCAATTGGATGAGCATCACGCGCATAAACATAAATAGGCTGGCGCCATAAACGTCGTTGCACTAGCTCTTTCGAGCCTTCTACCGGCAATAAACACAAACCAAAATCAATTTGCCCACGTTGAATCAACTCGCAAGTATCAGCTCCCCAAGTAGCCACTTGCAGACGTAGATCCGGCGCATGCTGCTGCAACGCCACAAACAAACGCTTAGCGACCGACGCTAATAACATTGGGTGCATAGCAACTTTTAGTACGCCTTCTAACTTAGCTGGGTCAAAGTCATTATGGTGGTCAACAACGTTAGCAAGCTCGGCTAAAATGCTTGGCAAGCTAAGCGATAACTGTTCGGCTTTTGGGGTGGCAATAAGCCCATGTTGAGCACGTACAAAAAGCTCATCTGCAAAATGCTCTCGCAGTTTTTGCAAGCTACGGCTAATCGCTGGCTGACTAACATTCATACGTTCGGCAGTGCGGCGCGTATTAAGCTCTTGCGCTAACACCACAAACACTTTTAGTAAATTTAAATCTAGCGTCTCAAAGGAACTATTGGTCACCTACTTCCTCCAGCATTATTCTCCAGTAAGCCCCTTAAACATTAGCAATGAATCGCGTTAAGCTCATCATTTTTCGAAGAAGCTAGGCATTTACTGAGAATCAACACATAAACTGTGGTGGCAGGCACAAAAAAGCCGCTACTGCTTAGCGGCTTTTTCGAATATACGCGCTATAACTGGTTAGTCATCTAGGTCTTTATCGTACCAACCTCGGCTGCAATCAACCGCACGTTTCCAACCTTTGTATAATCGTTCTCGTTTCGCCTCATCACCATCAGGAGAGAAACAACGATCTGGGGTATTGCTCTCGGCCAAGCTTTCTACGCTCTCCCAGTAACCCACTGCTAAGCCAGCTAAGTAAGCAGCGCCTAAGGCGGTAGACTCGATCAGCGAAGGGCGTACTACTTCAGTGCCCAGCGCATCAGCCTGAAACTGCAATAAAAAATCATTGGCTACTGCGCCGCCGTCTACTCGTAATTGTTTTAGAGAAATCCCAGCATCGGCTTGCATAGCTTCTAATAAGTCTCGGCTTTGATAAGCAATCGATTCAAGCGCAGCACGAATAATGTGGTTACGGTTAGCGCCTCGGGTTAACCCTACAATGGTACCGCGTGCATAAGGATCCCAGTAGGGAGCACCTAAACCCACAAAAGCAGGTACTAAGTATACCCCGTTGGTATCGTCCACCTTAGAGGCAAAATATTGGGTATCGGAGGCATCGCGAATCAATCCCATCTCGTCGCGCAACCATTGAATGGTAGCACCGCCCATAAATACACTACCTTCTAGGGCGTAATTAACCTTGCCATCTAAAGAAAAAGCGATAGTGGTGAGCAAACCATGGGTTGATTTAACCGGTACTTCGCCAGTATTCATCAATAAAAAGCAGCCGGTGCCGTAGGTGTTTTTTGCCATGCCTTTGCGATAACACTGCTGACCAAATAGCGCCGCTTGTTGGTCACCAGCGATACCGGCGATAGGAATACGCGTTCCACCTTTACCGCCAATATTGGTTTGGCCGTAGATTTCCGAACAGGCTTTCACTTCTGGCAGCATTTGTTTAGGCACACCCAGCATATCTAACAACTTGTCATCCCATTGCAAGGTATGAATGTTAAACATCATGGTGCGAGAGGCATTGGTATAGTCGGTGACATGCACTCGCCCGTTAGTAAGCTTCCAAACTAACCAGCTATCTACCGTGCCAAACAGCAAATCACCCGCTTCGGCTTTTTCGCGAGCACCTTCTACATTATCTAAAATCCACTTTAGCTTTGAGCCAGAAAAGTAGGCATCTAAGATTAGCCCTGTAGTATCTTGAATATACTCTTCCCAGCCTTGCTCTTTTAGCTCTTCACATAACTTGGTGGTGCGGCGACACTGCCAGACAATGGCATTATAAATAGGCTGGCCAGTGTTTTTGTCCCAAACAATGGTTGTTTCTCGCTGGTTGGTAATGCCAATCGCGGCAATTTGATCACTACGGATACCGGTTTTTGCCAAAACCTCGGTTAAAGATGCACTTTGGCTAGCCCATATCTCCATGGGATTGTGCTCTACCCAACCTGATTTTGGGAAAAATTGGCTAAATTCGCGTTGTACGCTGCCAACAATTTCAGAGTCTTGGTTAAAAATAATCGCTCTTGAGCTTGTTGTGCCCTGATCAAGGGCAACTATATATCGTGCGGTGTCCATTGATATTACGGTTCCAGATTAGCATTTATGTCTATTATGCTCGAAAACGAACATTTTAGAACATTTTTTTAACCAAAGCGTGACAAAACTTTAATTTCATTTCAGCAATTTCTCTAAAAAGCTGCGATGCAGTTTGCGGTATCGCTTTGTTAACCGTGACAAAAACTGCATTTTAAGTAGACTTATGACTGCGCTATAAAATGTATACCAATAAGAGAAACCCAGTTGTGAAGCAGACTCAACGCCATCAACAAATCTTGCAGGTGATAAAAACCCAAGGCTTTGTGGCTACCGAAGAATTAGTAGAATCACTTAATGTAAGCCCGCAAACCATTCGCCGCGACCTTAATGTATTGGCCGAACAGAAGCTGATTCACCGCCACCATGGTGGTGCTTCGTTACTATCGAGTAGCGTAGTGAACGACTCTTATTCCAGTCGAAAGATTAAACAACATCTTGAAAAAGAAAGCATTGCTCAGAAAATTGCCGAGCAGATCCCCAATGGCGCATCACTGTTTTTAGATATTGGTACCACCGCCGAAACGATTGCAAGAGCCTTATTGGAGCACCGCGATTTACGCATTATCACCAACAATATTCATGTTGCATCACTACTAATGGTTAAAGACGATTTTAATGTGATTATGGCCGGCGGCGCATTGCGTAATAAAGATGGCGGCATAGTGGGTGAAGCCACCATCGACTTCATAAAACAATTTCGCCTAGATTATGGGGTAGTAACGGTTAGCGGCATTGATTTAGATGGTTCGCTACTAGACTTTGACTACCATGAAGTAAGGGTGACTCAGGCCATTATTGCCAGTTCTCGCAACGTTATTCTTGCCGCAGACCACAGTAAGTTTGGCCGTAACGCGATGATTAACATTGGCAATATTGCGCAAATTGACCACTTGTATACCGATCGACCAGTGCCACAAGACATCAGCGAAATCCTTAAACAACAAGACGTACAGTTAACGCTTTGCCCTACTCAGTTAAGCAGTTAAGCGTTTGCGCAGCAGTTCACCAAGAAAACCTTTATAGCTGGTAGCCTGTTCGGGGCAAAGTTGCTGCAGCTGTTGTAGTTCTGCTTGGCTAATCTTGCCGCCCTCGCCATGGGCCAATAAGTAATTGTCAACTTGTAGCTGGCTAAACCTTTCAATTGAGCCTCGATATTGACGAGGACTGCTGATCGGAAAGGGACAAATCAGCTTTCCTTTAACCCGCAATATACAGTCGGCCACATACAAGGTTTTAGTCTCTGGGTGATAGAGCGATAAGTCACGATCGGTATGGCCCGGAGTAAACAACACTTGCCAATCTTCAAAGCCTGGGAGATTTTGGCCGTCTTTTAGTCGATGAGTAAATTTGAGTGTTGGCGAATACCATAAATTAGCTTTAGCGCGCTGATGACGCCTAGCCACATAATGAGCCAAGGCTAAATCCATTAAGTGATTACACCTTCCAGCAATACCTTGATACCACTCGCCGGGGTGCTCTGCACCTGCTATAGAAAGCTGGTAGCGACGCTGCAGGTAACTGGCCCCACCGGCATGATCTGGGTGCATATGGGTTACCATCACCAATTCTAGTTGGCTAAGTGGTCGTGCTAACTGTTCACAAATAAAACGCTTAAGCATTGCAACATCAGCGCGGCAACAGCCATCCAGCAAGAGTAATTTGTTCGGATACTCAATCAAAAAAATGTTCTGAATATAGCCTTCCAGCTGATGGATTTTCATAGCTTACCGCAAACAATTGTTAACAAGATGTAACAGTTTAGAGCAAATACTCCACGCAAACAAATCTAGCCAGCAAGCTAAAAAGCGCGTTTTGCACATTTTTTTTACATCGGTAATTGTTTTTTGATCACAAAATGCTCTATTATGCTCGATAACGAAACAAAACGAACTTCAGTGAAAGGATCGCTCAACATGGCACAAACAAATGACCCGCATAACTTCGACCTAATCGTCATTGGTGGTGGTATAAACGGCGTGGGCATAGCGGCAGATGCTGCTGGCCGAGGGCAACGCGTTGCTTTGTTTGAGCAAAATGACTTAGCCAGCGCAACCTCTTCTGCTAGTTCGAAGCTGATCCATGGTGGCCTGCGTTATTTAGAACATTATGAGTTTCGTTTAGTGAGCGAAGCCCTTAAAGAGCGTGAAGTATTGCTAAATATGGCTCCTCACCTTGTGGAGCCGATGCGTTTTCGTTTGCCGCATCGCCCCCACCTACGCCCTTGGATATTGATACGCATGGGGCTCTTTCTCTACGACAACCTAGCTAAACGCGGCACACTTCCTGGTTGCAAGGGCCTAAGCTTCGCTCAAGGTAATGTACTAAAAAGTGATATTACCAAAGGCTTTGAATACTCTGATTGTTGGGTGGATGATGCTCGACTAGTGATTAGCAATGCCTTGTTAGCAGCTAAACACGGCGCGTTCATTGCGCCACGCCAACAAGTTGTAGCAGCCAAACGCGAAGCCAAGCATTGGTTGGTAGATGTAAAAGACATGCAAACGGGTGTGCAACAACAGTATCGCTGCAACACGCTAGTTAACGCAGCTGGTCCTTGGGTTCAGCAGTTCATTGAAGAGAACATGCAACAAACACCACCACGCACCATTCGTCTAGTAAAAGGCAGCCATATAGTGGTGCCAAAAATTCACGATGAGCCGCAATCCTACATCTTACAAAACACCGATAAACGCATTGTGTTTGTGATCCCTTATCAGCAGCAATACTCGTTAATTGGCACTACCGATGTGGAATATCAAGGTAACCCTTCAGAGGTGGCTATCTCCGATAAAGAAGTGAGTTACTTGTGTGATGTAGTAAATCAGCACTTTACCAAGCAAATAGCGCCAAGTGATGTGATTCATACTTTTTCTGGAGTACGGCCACTTTGCCAAGATGAGTCGAACGATCCTTCGGCAGTTACTCGTGACTACACCTTAGAATTAAGTGATGAAGCAGAAGGGGCTCCGCTGTTATCGGTATTTGGCGGCAAGTTAACCACTTACCGAAAACTGGCCGAAGCGGCCTTAGAAATGTTGGCTCCCCGTATTAACGATCTAGGCCCAGCGTGGACTAAAGCCTCTTTCTTACTAGGCGGTGCCATTGGCGGAGATATTCACTCTTATATTAAGCGCCAACAAGCCAACAGCGATTTACCCGCAGGGCTAGTAGCCCGCTGGTGTATGCACTACGGTAGCCAAGCTGAACAATTAATACACAATGCTAAACAGCAGGGTTTAGGTGAGCTATTTGGCGGAAACTTATATCAATTAGAAGTCGACTACCTGTGTGAGCAAGAATGGGCCTACCGAAAAGAGGACATTTTGTGGCGCAGAACCAAACAAGGTTTAGCATTTACCGATGAACAGCAGCAGCGTTTGCAAGATTATTTGAATAACAAGCATCTTCAGCAGGAATCTTTAGAAAACACCGCTCAAGCAAGCTAGTTGGCATTAACCATACCAAGCCTGATTGCTCCGCTCTCAGGCTTGGTTGTCTAAACACAAGCGCCTAACTTACACTTTTTAGCACTTCGTCAATATTGCACTGGTTATTCTGATAAACCGTTTCGGCTAAAGCTAGCGCTTCTTGTTTGCCACTTTCCTGCTCAACGGCATGTAAACCCATAGACGCCTCGCCCAAACCGTAACCTAATACCGTTAGAAATGCTGATGACTCCCGACTAATTTGTTCATCTGGCATGTGTGCAACAATTTGCGCTAAGGCTTGTCGTTCATCTTTATCATGAATGTAAGCATGCGCCGCCAAACAGCGCGCACTGCTATTGGCCATATCAACCGCCAGTTGCTTTTGCTCATTGCTTAATTGCCCAGCCGAAGCCGGTAAGGCCAGTACCAAGCTAGCGCTTGCAGCAGTCACCAATGTTAGAATCTTATTCATCACTAATACCCTATACGTTTATGAATTAAGCAGCGGAATCAAATTCAACTGCGTAAGGCTAAAGGCCTTAATGCGGGCATTGTTGCACAACAGCGAGTATTGATTAGCTAGCGAAAATGGTTTGCATCGTTGCATAAATTGGAACAAGTAGACTAATTCAAGAAAGCACTTACAAAAAACACCGATATTTACCTAATCAACACACAAGACCGACGTTTGAGCCTTTCAATAAACCCGCAGCACGGTTAGACTTCATCCACTTTGGTATAGATATGCTGACCGAGAGTCATGGAACAAACATTTTTACCCCTAAGTCGCCCAGCGATTGAACAACAAGAAATCGACGCAGTGGTTGAGGTACTCAAATCCGGTTGGATTACTACCGGACCAAAAAACGCTGAGTTAGAAAACGCCATAAAAAGCTATACCGGTGCCGAACACGCCGTAGCGCTAAGTAGCGCCACCGCTGGTTTGCACCTCACTCTGGTAGCTTTAGGCATTGGCCCTGGCGATGAAGTGATTACTCCTTCAATGACTTGGGTTTCAACGGTTAACCTCATCACTTTAATGGGTGCAAAGCCGGTATTTGTTGATGTTGATGCAGATACATTAATGACCACGGCAGAGCGAATTGAAGCGCAAATCACCAAAAAAACCAAACTGATCATTCCGGTTCACTATGCCGGCGCCCCTCTCGATTTAGATGCCATCTACGCCCTTGCGGAACAATACAATATTCCCGTGGTCGAAGATGCTGCACATGCTATTGGTTGTGAATATAAAGGTCGACCCATTGGCCAAACCGGTCACTGTATTTTCTCCTTACACGCGATAAAAAATGTAACCACAGCAGAGGGCGGCATTTTTACCACTAATGACGCCGAATTAGCTGAGCGGATTCGTCGCCTTAAGTTTCATGGCTTAGGCGTAGATGCCTTTGATAGAGAAACTCAGGGGCGAGCGCCACAAGCTGAAGTGATAGAACCAGGCTACAAATACAACATGCCAGACATTTGTGCCGTATTAGGTTTAGGTCAAATGCAGCGTTTAGCCAGCATTACTGCTCAGCGCCAAGCCTTAGTTGCGCATTATCGTAAACTATTGGCTGAGGTTGAGGGGATTAGCCCCATGAGCGTGCCATCTTATGTGCATACTCACTGTTGGCACTTAATGATAGTGAGAGTAGAGCCGAGTATTTGTGGCTTTGACCGCGACCAGCTCATTAGCATGTTAAAACAACAGGGCATTGGCGCTGGCATTCATTTTAAAGCCTGCCATAGTCAAAAGTATTATAGAGAAAATTATCAAACTAGGTTTGGTGAGATTAACCCAGATTTAAGTAATACCGAATTTAACAGCCAACGCATTTGTTCGCTGCCATTGTTTCCAGGCATGCAACTAAGTGATGTTGAGCGTGTAGTTACTGCAATCAAACAAAATATTGGACCTTCTCATGAGGCATAAGCAAGACATCAATTTTGTATCCATTGTGATACCGGTTTACAACGAAGCCGATAGCTTACAAGAGCTAATCACTCGCACTTGTGCAGCTGCTGACACTATGGGTAAAGACTATGAGTTGCTGCTGGTTGACGATGGCAGTAAAGATAACAGCGCAGATCAAATTGAAGCAGCTGCAGCCCAAGAAGGCAGCCATGTGGTAGGCATTATTCTTAACCGCAATTATGGCCAGCATAACGCGATTATGGCGGGCTTTGAACATGTACGCGGCGACTTGATTGTGACCCTCGATGCCGATTTACAAAACCCACCAGAAGAAATCCCTAATTTGGTGGCGAAAGCCGAAGAGGGTTACGACTCGGTTGGTACAGTGCGCAAAAATCGCCAAGACAGCCGCTTACGCCGTTACCCTTCAATGCTGATCAACAAGATTGTAAAACGCTCAACGGGCGTAGAGATGAATGACTACGGCTGCATGTTACGCGCTTATCGTCGCCATGTAGTGGACGCAATGCTGCAGTGCCATGAGCGCAGTACCTTTATTCCTATTTTGGCTAATGGCTTTGCTCGCCACACCGTTGAAATAGATGTGGAACATAGCGAGCGCCAACAAGGCGAATCAAAATACAACATCATGGGTTTAATTAACCTAATGTTTGATTTGCTGACCAGCATGACTACCGCCCCATTAAGAATGCTTAGCATCATGGGGGGCGCAATTGCCGCACTAGGTGGCCTATTCGGTTTAGTGTTACTTTTCATGCGCCTAATCTATGGCGCGGAATGGGGTGTTGACGGGGTATTCCCGCTATTTGCTCTATTGTTTATCTTTATTGGTGCTCAATTTGTTGGCCTAGGTTTATTAGGCGAATATATCGGCCGTATATATTCCGACGTAAGGGCAAGGCCACGCTACTACGTACAAGATGTGCTGGTTGGCGAAGCAACCAAACAGGCCCGTGACAACGACGTTAACGCTGATAACAACGATAACTAATTTACCTATTACAGTTAAGGAATAAGCCATGAAAGCAGTGGTGTTTGCCTATCACAACATTGGTTGTGCTGGTATTAAAAGTCTTCTCGATGCAGGTGTAGAAATCGCCGCAGTGTTTACCCATTTAGACGATGGCAACGAAAATGTCTTTTTTGAATCTGTAGCCAAGCTAGCGGCACGTAACGGTATTCCAGTATTTGCACCGGAAGACGTAAATCATCCATTGTGGATAGAAAAAATTAAGGCGATGCAGCCTGAAGTATTCTTCTCCTTTTACTACCGCTCAATGATCAGCCAAGCAGTACTAGATTTAGCGCCAAAAGGCGGCTTTAACCTACATGGTTCACTATTACCACGCTACCGTGGTCGCGCACCGGTAAATTGGGCGCTGTTAAACGGCGAAACGGAAACTGGCGTAACCTTACATGCCATGACCAGCAAGGCCGACGCAGGTGACATTGTTGCTCAAGAAAAGCTTAGCATTAATGCTGACGACACTGCAGCCACCTTGCATAGCCGCTTAACCGAGCTAAGCAGCCAGCTATTGGCAACTACCCTACCTCAATTAATCGCTGGTACGCACAGCTTAAGTGCACAAGATGAAAGCCAAGCCACGGTATTTGGTCGCCGCACTCCTGCAGACGGTGAAATAAAATGGGCCGACAATGCGCAAACTATTTTCAACTTATGTCGCGCAGTAACCGAACCCTTCCCTGGTGCCTTTACCTTTTTAGGTGAGCGCAAGGTGATTTTTTGGAGCACCAGTGCCAGCGAACAAGAATTTGATGCAACGCCAGGTACTATTGTTGCCACCGCGCCGTTAACCATTGCTTGTACTCAAGGATCTCTAATTGTAAATGCAGGCCAAACTGAAAACGGTTTGTACTTAAATGGCGAACAACTAGCAGCTGAAATGCACTTAGTTGCCGGCATGCGCTTTGGTCCACAAGCCAGCGCTGTTATTGCTGCAAAACGCCGCCAAAAAGTGCTTATTTTGGGTGCTAACGGCTTTATTGGTAACCACTTAACCAAGCGTTTACTAGACGACGGTAAATACGAAATTTACGCCATGGACATGAGTGCCAACCAAATTGAACAGCACTTAAGCCACCCAGATTTCCACTTTGTAGAAGGTGATATCACCATTCATAACGAATGGATCGAATACCACATTAAGAAGTGTGACATTGTATTGCCACTGGTAGCGATTGCGACTCCGATTGAATATACCCGTAATCCGTTACGTGTATTTGAATTAGATTTTGAAGAGAACTTAAAAATTGTTCGTGAGTGTGTAAAGTACAACAAGCGCATCATCTTCCCGTCTACGTCTGAAGTATACGGCATGTGTACCGATGATGAGTTTAATGAAGACACTTCCCCGCTAATTACTGGTCCAATTAACCGCCAGCGCTGGATTTACTCGACCTCTAAACAGTTATTAGACCGAGTTATTTGGGCTTACGGCAAGAAAGACGGCCTTAAGTTTACCTTGTTCCGTCCATTTAACTGGATGGGCCCACGCTTAGACAGCTTGAATTCAGCACGAGTTGGCTCTAGTCGCGCGATTACTCAGCTAATTTTGAACCTAGTTGAAGGCACCCCCATCAAGTTGATTGATGGCGGCGAGCAAAAACGTTGTTTCACTGATATTTCTGAGGCCATTGAAGCCTTGTTCCGGATTATCGAGAACAAAGACGGCTTATGTGATGGACAGATCATCAACATTGGTTCGCCAGACAACGAAGCCAGTATCAAACAAATGGCTGAAACCCTGGTTGAGAAGTTTGATGCTCACCCACTGCGTGAAAAATTCCCACCGTTTGCCGGCTACCATTTGGTAGAAAGCAAGACCTTCTACGGTGATGGCTACCAAGACGTGCAGCATCGTCGTCCAAGTATTCGCAACGCCAAGCGTTTACTTGATTGGGAACCAAGCATTATGATGGAAGACACCATCGAGGAAACCCTCGACTTCTTCTTAAAAACAGCTGTTGATGAGTAATAATGAGTTCGAAAGACACCATTAAAGTTGGCCTTCGTATAGATGTTGATACTTTTCGTGGCACGCGCTTAGGCGTGCCCAAGTTATTAGACACCTTTCAACGCCACAATATTAAGTCGTCGTTCTTCTTCACCGTTGGACCCGACAACATGGGGCGCCATATTTGGCGCCTTTTGCGTCCTGCTTTTTTAAAGAAGATGCTCCGCTCAAAAGCCGCCAGCTTATACGGTTGGGATATTATCTTTCGAGGCACCTTTTGGCCTGGCCCCGTGATCGGTAAAAAGCTTGCTTCGGTGATTAAAGATACCGACCAAGCAGGTCATGAAATTGGCTTGCACGCTTGGGATCACCATAAGTGGCAGATGAAAACCGACAGCATGTCGCAAGCCGAACTGGGCAAGGAGATCCGTAAAGGTTACCAGCTGCTGGAAGAAATCACCGGAAAAGACGTGCAATGCAGTGCAGTGGCCGGTTGGCGCTGTACCGAAACCACCCTAGACGAAAAAGAAGCCTTTCCATTTCGCTACAACAGCGATTGCCGAGGTGAATCTATTTTTGTTCCCAAACCAGGAATGGCACCACAAATTCCAGTTACTTTGCCGACTTACGATGAATTAATTGGCCAAGACGGCGTAGACGAAAGCAACTACAACCAAGCCATTCTTGATCGAATTAAAGCCGATGCGTTAAATGTTTACACCATTCATGCAGAGGTTGAAGGCATTGTTTGCGCAGAGATGTTTGAGCAGCTGATTATTAGTGCTAAACAGCAAGGCATAGAGTTTGTACCGCTGTGTGAGTTGTTAGATCAAGATTATGTAACTTGGCCACAAGACAGCATATTAAATATAGAAATGGATGGGCGCGAAGGCTGGTTAAGTCATCAAGCCTCGGTTGTTCGCCCTCATACCAGTTAAACCAGGAAGTACCATGCGCCACTTACGAATTAACCTAGCTACTTGGGTGCCGATATTCTTTATCATTTTGTACCTATTACCTTTGGGTCTGCGTGATCTTTGGTCTCCCGATGAACTGCGTTACGCTGAAATCTCGCGAGAAATGGTAAGCAGTGGCGACTGGGTAGTTCCTCGCTTTAACGACTTACGCTACTTCGAAAAGCCAGTAATGGGTTACTGGATGAACGCGGTCTCACAACTTGTTTTTGGCGAAACTAACTTTGCGGTGCGTGCTGCGTCAGCCTTTAGCGCTTTAGGGGCGGCTTTTTGCATATTTTTGCTGCTCGCGCGCTTCGCCTCTCGCCCAGTTGCTTGGTTAAGCTCCGGCATTTATTTAAGCATGTTTATGGTGTCTGGCGTGGGCACCTACAGCGTATTGGACAGCATGCTTAACCTTTGGCTAACCGCCAGCTTTACCGCCTTTTACTTTGCCATTCGCAGCGAAGAACTGCGGCAACGAGCCAAATATTATGGTTTGGCAGGTTTTTATTGTGGCTGTGCGATACTAACCAAAGGCTTTTTGGCACTAGCTTTACCTGTGTTAGTGGTTGTTCCCTACATGTTTTGGGATAAGCAGTTTAAAACCATTTTGAAATGGGGTTGGTGGGTAATGCTGCTGGCCGTTTTAGTTTGCTTGCCATGGGGCTTAGCCATTCATGTAGCAGAGCCAGACTACTGGCACTACTTCTTTTGGATTGAGCATATTCAGCGCTTTGCGGCAGACAACGCCCAGCACTCGGCGCCTGTTTGGTACTACCTGCCATTTTTAGCGACTGGCGTTTTACCTTGGTTATTTTGGTCGCCCAGTGCAATTGGTCACTTAAAAGGCCAAATGCACTCGCCATTGTTACGCTACGCCTTATTGTGGGCGATATTGCCGCTGCTATTTTTCTCCATGGCTAAGGGCAAACTCGCTACCTATATTTTGCCAATAATGGCACCGCTGGCGATCTTGTTTGGCTTTGGTATTCAACAGGCTTTTGCCAAATCCTGTAAGGGTTTAATCTGGGGAAGCTGGTTAAATGCAATTCTATTTGCACTACTTGCCGTTACCACCTTGGTGCTGCATTACACCGGTAAACTGCCCTTAGATGCCGAAGAAGCTTACCGCCCATGGTTGCTATTTAGCATCTTTGCCTTTTGGTCGGCTATGGCCTTTTTGGCCATTAAAGCCACCAGCTTAAACGGCAAAGTCGCCAGCTACATGCTGATGCCTTTGGGTCTATTCATGCTAGCTTGGGCAACCTTCCCAAATGTAAGTATCTACTCAAAAATGCCGGCTAAGTTTATGCAGCAAATCTCGCATTTAGTAGAGCCCAATACGGTGTTAGTAGCCGATTATCCCGATACTATGTCGGCGTTTAACTGGTACTTTAAGCGTGAAGACGTGTACCTAGTAGGTCAAAAAGGCGAGGTGCGTTATGGCTTAGAATACCCAGATGCCCAACATCGCTTTATCGAAACTAAGCACTTAGCTGAATTTATTGAGCAGCAACGCCAGCATGCGCCAGTAATGGTTTATTACCACGATAAACCGGATATGGATGGCACGCTGCCTGAAACCACCGAGCGTATCGACAAAGGCCGCTATACCATCCTTTATTATCAAGCAGCAACTGACTAAATTATGCTTAATATAATGCTGATCGTGGCGTCTATTGGCTGTAGTTCGTTAAGTCAGTATTGGCAGAAACGTGCGGCTTTGCTGTTTGCCGCTCAACCAAATTTAAGCACGCTCGAGAAACTACTGTCTAAACCTTTATTATTAGGCATTATTTTCTTGGGCTTGGGCGCTATTTTTTGGCTAGGAGTATTAAGCCAGTGGGACGTATCGGTTGCTTACCCGCTGTTAAGCAGCAATTTTGTCATCATGTTGCTTATCTCTAAGTTTGCATTTAATGAAACGGTTACTCCGCGTCAGTGGTGTGGCGTGGGGCTGATTGTATTAGGTGTCGCCTTTCTTGGTGGAGTGGAACAGTTTTTATGAAAAACCATCCGCAAAGTGTGGTGTTAGCCTTACTAAGTGTCGCCTTTATTTCGCTGGCTCAGTTAGCCATGAAATGGGGCATGACCCAGTTAAGCCTGCAATTTCCAAGCTTGCAGGAGCTTTGGCATGCAGCACAGTATAGTGCTTTAGTCTCAAATTATTTGCCTTACTACATTAGCGTAGTAGCTGGTTTAAGCTTTTATGCCTTATCAATGCTGTGCTGGGTAATGGCATTAAAGCACCTGCCTCTTTCACTTGCTTACCCCATGCTTAGCTTAAGCTATGTTATCGTGTATGTAGCAGCCATTAGTTTACCTTGGATAGGCGAAGCATTTAGCTGGCCAAAGGCCCTAGGCATAGTGCTGATACTAGCAGGAATCTATCTGGTATTTCCGAGCAAAAAGGCCAAGCAAAGTTAAGCACTGTGTTTGTTGCGCCTTTATGTAAAAGGGGTGAAGCCTGTGCTGTTAAATATGTGAATACTCAAGTATTGTTGGATAGATACGATAAGTTATTAATAAGTCGCATGGAGTTTGCGCCAATATGAAACGCTTTTTCGACCTGCTTGCCATTGTTTTTTTACTGTTGCTGGCAACTTCGGTCTTTTTCTTATTCTCTTTCCATCCCGATCGCTACAAAAGCGATTTTTTGCATTGGTTCAATCAGCAAAGCGACTGGCAACTTAACTACAACAATACACAATGGTCACTCAACAAGCCTCTCAGCATAGAGGTATTTGATTTAGAGCTCGCCAAATCTGGCCAAGCAGCCTTGCTCACTAAACAAGCCAAGCTAAACTTTGCCTTGATGCCTTTGCTGCAGGGTAAAATTCAGATAGATAGTCTGCTACTTGAACAACCACAACTAGCACTTACCCAACAACTGTTTAGCCAAACATCAGACAGCAGCGAGCCTACCGAAGCCAACAACATCAGCTGGTTAAACACAGTTCAAATTAATCAGCTGTTGCTCAAAGACGGCGACTTACTATGGCAAGATCTGCAACAATCTTACCGACTAGAGCGCTTTGAATTAGCTATAGAAGACTGGCAGATTGATCTTAACGAACCCGCGCCAAGCCATTGGCAGTTCACCTTACATAGTTCAGCTCAGCGATTTACAACCCCGTGGCAAGACATCATGTTGCCACAGCTAAGCCTTGCCTATGGCCAGCAGCAGTTAGTGATAGAGCACATCGGTGCCGATCTATTACAAGGCTCGGTTTATGCTTCTGCCGAACTGAGCAATAAGCAACTCACCATACGTGAGCTCGCTTTAAACAACTTTAGGCTAGAGCACTTTGCTCCAGAACCTAGTGCTCAAAAAAATCAAACTGCAGTCCCATCAAGCAGTGAGCAAAATTGGTTAAATAACTTGCCTGAACTTGCTTGGTTAAGCAGTATTCAAATTGACAATTTATTGCTAAACCAACTTAGCTTAGCCACTCAGTTACAAGGCCACAATGTGGTGCTGAACAAACTAACGGCAGAGCTAGAAAACATAGCCAGCCCATGGCCTTACCAAGCCAACAAGCTGCGCGGCGAATATGCTTTTATTGCCGATGAGTTAGGTATTGACCACATTCAATTCAGCGATCTTACCGCTAGTGGGCAAATAAGCGATGGCCTATTTTCCGTAGATGCCTTACGTAGCCAGCTATTTAAAGGACAGCTAGGGTTATCATTAAGTTATCAATGGCAACAGCAAGCGCTGACTCTGCATCAATTGCTGTTAAGCAATAATGAAATTCCGATCCAACCCAGTTGGTTACCTGATAGTGACAGCACTACAACAAGCAACAAAGAGAAAAACTTAGAGAAAAGCGCTACTAAAGCCGCGGCACCACTGCAGCAGCTAAACATTGAACAACTTGAGCTACAGCAAGTGAAGCTGCTGTCTTACGCTGATCAACTCCCCTTTTCAGCTACTGGTTTAAATGTTGAACTGCGTCAACTGCAAGTAATTCAAGATGGTCTGTGGCAGAGCATTGACCAACTTTGGCAGCCACAAAGCCAAGTGTTTATTGAAGCTCCTGAGCTGGCTTATCGCGGTATGCTACTCAGCCATGTCAGCTTCGACTTGGGTGCAGACCAAGAGATTGGCTATTTTAACTTATATGGTGAACTACCCTTAGGCCAATTTGAGTTACAGGGACAAGCCTTGTTAGATCAAGAGCACAAACCTTGGCAAGCTGAAATCTCCGGCCTATTGCTCGATATTAGCCCACTGGCGCGCTTAGCCAATAATCGCCAATTTAGCTTAGTGGGAGACTTAGAGCTTGCGGGAAAGTTAAGGGGTAAGCTCAATGACTTTGGCTCAAGTATTGATGGCTCGATTGATTTTCACAGTCAGTTAATTCAATTGCCAGGTGCCGATTTAGAAGTGACCCTCGACCAAATTATTGAAAGCCCGCGGCAGTATTATGAAAAACCCAACCCTTTTATAGCCAGTGGCTGGCCGGTGTTTTGGCAAGATCCGCAAAGCTTGCCTAAAGGCATCACCCAATTTACTAATTTGGCGCTAAGCGCAGAGTTAGAGCAAGGCAAACTAAGATTAGCTCCTCAAGAATTATCCGGACTACGTTATGGACTCACCCTAGCGGGTGAAATTGACCTAGCGAAGCAACGCTACAATCAACTAAAGCTTGTAGTAGCCGACCAACCTTGCTGGCGTTTAGTTCACACGGTACATGGTGCTTGGAGCAAGCCCCAAGTAAGTTTTGATCACTACCTTTCGCCACGCCGCTTCTCAGTTGATCAGCAAGACTTTACCCGAGCTCCCAGCATACCGCAGTGTCGTTACCCATTAACAGAAGAAAGCTTGCAGTAATAACGATTCACTCGCTTAACGTTGCCAAAGCTAGTGACATTGCATGTTCGATAAAGCAGTCGCGCAGCGGATTTTGGCTGCTGTCTTTGCGCCATACAAAGTTAAAGCTTCTGCGCATATCTAAATCTGGTGTATTTAGAGCAATCAACTCGCCCGCTTTTATCGCCTGCTCCACACTACGTAAAGGTAAGCAACTCAGGTAAGCCCCGTCGGCTACTAAGGCCACTAAACTAGGCACATGGCTATACTCTCGCCATACTTTGAGCTTAGTGATTTTGCCATGAATGGCGCCGTTAAATATGTCTCTGGTCCCAGAGCCTGTCTCACGCAGTACCCAACGCGCTCGGCTTAGCCGAGATAGATTTACTTGCTCTAGCTCAGCTAATGGATGCTGCTTACCCGCCACCACGACCAGCTGGTCTTCACACCATACTTGTTGGGTAATCCGGCTATCTGAACAATGCCCTTCAATAATGCCAAGTTGCAAACGGTAGTCGAGTAAACCTGCTATAACTGCTTCGGTATTGCTGATTTGAGGGCTAATCGCTAAGTCGGGATAACTCTTATCTAAACCGGCGATGATTTGTGCTAAAAAGTACTCAGCAATGGTTTGGCTAGCACCAACACTGAGTTCGCCACTGATCACTTGTTGGCCGGCAAAGCCTTGCATAATGTGCTGACTTTCCATCAACACGCGCTTGGCTCGCGGGCGTAACCAATGCCCCCAGTGATTGAGGCGAAGACGCTTACCTTGACGCTCAAATAGCTTTTGGCCTAAGCCTGTCTCTAGCTGATTTAAGGCCATGCTGGCAGCAGATTGGGTCATAGCCAGTTGCTGAGCAGCAACACTCACACTGTGGGTTTCGGCTATAGATACAAACACCGATAACTGCTTAAGGCTAAAGCGATAAAGATGTTGCATATAAGTTTTCCTGATTGTGTGCACCAAGTATATTTACATACTAAATATACTTGGATTTACACACAAGGATAGCTGGAGGATGTATCTAAACGCTTAACTATCGAGTTCAGCCTGGAGCTTGGGTAGGATGACATAGAAACCTTTGAACTCAGCTGCCACTTCTTTGTTATGGCACACCTGAACAGTCACGGTCATTTTGCATTTTTTGCCTTCAATGAGCGGCAGTAAACTGCCTTTCATTTGGCTCTTCTTCACCTTGGCTAAAGCATCTTGATCAATCGCTTTACGATGTTTAATTTCCCCTTTAGCCAATACGATGTCACCAGCGAATCCATGCTCTTCTAACATCAACCAAATCATTCCCCAACCCGACAAAACCGCCTGGCTGTATATGCTGCCAGCAAACATGGTGGAATGCGGGTTGCCGTTTCCGGCAATAGGTAATTTAGTGGTCAACTCGTTACCGGTGTATTGATGTAAACGCACACCCATTTTTTCGCTTAGAGGAATTTGTTGGTTAAACATCTGTTGTAGCTGAGTACATAGCTTGGGTTGCCTTACAAAGCGGTGCTCTGGCGACAACTCTTTAACCATTTGCTGTACTTTAATTTTCACTTTATCGAAGGTAGGATTGCCGGCAGGCTCAAAACCGCAGCTGCTAAAAAAGGCTTGAGCGTCTCCCCGCGCGTTTACCACAATGCGTTCTACACCTTCATCGTGAGCGGCTTCTTCTAAAGCCATCATCAATAAAGTGCCCAAACCTAGTTTTCGCTGCTCAGGACACACCGCTACATGGCGAATCAGTGCCTCTTTGTTGTCACTCAAAAACAAACGCCCAACCGCTAAAGGTTCACCTTGGCGGTCACGAATCATGCGGTGAATACTGTGGTCATCATAGGCATCTCGTTCACTGCCTAGCGGCAGCTGCAAAGGCTTGTTCAATACTTCCCAGCGAAATCGATAATACTTATCCATTTCACCCGATGCATCCGGACAAATTACCTTAAACATGGCGGTTCCCTTCTTGCTTTGCTAGCAGACCTGCTGAAGCTCTCCAGTGTCTTACTATGACACTTGTCATTAACAATAATTCACTCAGCATAGCCTACATTTATTTTGTAGCTGCTTTGCCAACTTTACATATTGCACTTAATTGCAACAATAAACCAACACTTAACATGGTAGTTAGCATGTCCATCACACTGTGGTAGTTCAAAAACCACATCAGCCATAAATAAACAAGGTAAGCCAACCAAGAAATTAAGCGTTGTTTTGGCAAGACCCTATGAATAGCCAGCTGTAGACTAAAGGCAACAGCGGTATGGGTGCTGTAATCTAAGGCTAAACGCGGCCACCATTGCCAGTAGTTATTAGCAAACATCAACGAATAGCTAATCAAAATACTCAGCAATAAAAAACCACTAATTTGCTTAAGCTGCTGCCGAGAGTCACTGCCATCAAAAAGTCGCCAGCCCAGCCAAAGCAGCACAATCACTTGCAAGGGCGTGTATAGATCAGCCAATAAGGCTACAAGTTGGTTTAACAAAAAATACTCCAAGTGCTTCAAGCAAGCCGACAAGCTTATACCAATCACACTAAGTACGGGATCAGAAATATCGTAGGAAAAATATTCGAGAATAAGGCAGGATTTTTCGATAAGTAGTTATTCTACAATCAAAAATTCTAACGCAGTTATCGAGTATTTTAACCAGATAGAATGAACCGTTACTTAGTACGATTGGTATTACTATTGCTTAGCATTTACATATAGAATGCTTATTCGATAACACGATATTAAAGTAGGTTGCTGCTCAATGTTCAAAAAAAGCGTAGTTTTCTTAACCGTGCTAATGGTTAGTGCTGTTGGAGGTCAATTCTTTAGCCAATACCAATATCAGCGTCAGGTAGAGCAGCTAACCACCAAGCTCAATGAGCAACACGCTTGGTCTTACCAACAAAGCCTAATAAGTAAAGACTGGTTCACTCGCCAAGAGCAATGGCAAATAGAGGGTAACTTTGCAGATCTTGGTTTAGAGCCTCAAGCTTTCACCATCATGCTGCAGCATAAAATCAGCTTTTGGCCCTTATGGCTTAGTGGCGAATGGCAAGTGGATGAGCAACAAAGCGACTACCAACAATGGCTGCAGAGCAATCAATTAAGCAGTATCCCCCATCTTGGTCAGTGGCAGGCCAACTTACTTACCCAAAATCTAAAGCAATCGCTAAGTATCGATAGCTTCGAGCACAACTATTCGCAGGTAGACTTAAACTTTCATCCCTTGCTGATTACTTCAAATAGCGACCTAGATTTTGCTAAAGGCACTGCCAGCCTAAACTGGCAAGGTATGGAACTAGACGATAGTTCACAAAATGGCGACCATATTCATCTACAGCAAGTGAGCGCTAGTGAGCAGTTTAGCCAACGCCAAGGTTGGACACTTGTAGAAAGCGCCAACTGGTCAATAGAGCAACTAACCCTTCAGCTAGAGCAAGGCAACACCTTGTTAGATTTGCAAAACTTAGTAGTGAGTAACCAGTTTAGCGAACAGCAACAGCGGGCATTTATGAGCGTAAATAGCTCATTAGAACAATTTAATTTTAAAGAAGCGCAACAAAGATTTACCTTGAATGAGCTTATTTTAACTTCCAAGATCGGCGGCGTTCCAATGCAAAGCTTGATTGCTCTTGCGGGGGCTAATCAACAGCAGCGCTCAGAGCAAGACTTAGATGCCTTGGTGCAAGAACTTATTTCAGAAGGCATAGAGTGGCAGCTAGAACAATTAGCATTAAAGATTAATTCGAATTTTCAAGATCTTGCCATGGTTGGAGATATAAAGCTCTCGGGCAATGCAAAACTTCTGCCCTTTGAGCTAAATGCCGTAAACAGCCCACTGCAGCTACTCCGCTATTTAGATCTGAATGTAGAGCTAGATGCCAATGACAGCTTGTTTAACTACAGCCCCTTATCGGCTTACATTATGGCGCTGCGCAACGCAGGTTACTTGGTTCATCAAGATGGCCGCGACCAAAGCAAGCTCATATTTAATGACAGCGAATTTACAATGAATAGCCTACCGGTGAACTAATGCCGACCTAAACAAGCAAACACAGCCAGCCTATTGATTTTTTTTGCACCAAAACCTGAACTCCTAGCCAAAAAAAACGGCGCACTAGGCGCCGTATAAACAGGGATTAGAAAAAAACACACTTGTGTACTGCACTACTGTTGCTGCTGTTTCTTCAACTGCTCCATAAAATGGGATTGCGCTTTTGAAGATCCGGCACGCTCTGCCTCCTCAACTAGGTTTAAGGCCCTAGAGAGGTCATTCTTTTCTACCGCTTTACTAATCTGCTCAAGATAGAACTTCTCAGTATCGCTGAGCATCTCTTCTTTAGCTTGGCTAGCCACTACTGCCGTAGTTGCTGCCGCGGCAGTGCTCGCTGACTCAGCTTTTACAGGTGCTGGCTCAACGGGCGTAACATTCTGTTGGGTGGTGCTTGCTGGTGTAGTAACAAAAGACGAACTAAACAACACGTCTGCAAAGCGAATATCTAAGTTACCAATAGGCGAATGCTTAGAATAATATTTAAAGGTAGCTGGTAATCCCCCGCCAGTTTTTTCTTCATAAACAGTTTTAGGGTCAATCAATTCGGTTCTTCCAGCAAAGTCAGTTGCCTTGCTATAAACCAGCAAGTAACGAGCACGCTTAGCTTGCTCTGGCAGCAATTCCTGCTTCATGCTGAGGAAGCCTTCCGCATTTAAGGTACTGTCTTCAATTCGAAGCACTTCTTTTAGTCTTTCATCATAGAAAATAACAGTAGGTACAAATACCGTTCTGCCAACAATGCTATCTAAGTAAAAGGTAAACTGGGTGATGTTTTCAGGAATTAACAATGCTGCGGTGTAAGAGTTTCCTTCAGGAAAACGCACTACCGGTGATTTTTCAGTAACATCAATCCGATTAGTTCTATCTAAGGCTAATAACTGGTATTGCAGTTGCGAAGGAAGTAATGGTGAAACATTATTTGACTGCAGATTGGCAGCAATTTTTGCCTCATCTACATATTGGGTGTTCCAAGTGCGAAACGGGTCAGTGACTTCAAAAGGCTTCTCATCACTAGAGCTTGAACAGCCGCTAGCTAATATACAGCCCACAATTACCGTTAATACTTTTTTCAAATTTCCACCTCTTAATTGTGGGCGCTAACAACTTAGCGCCCACTCCTTGGTTGAGTACCTAATAAACTGTACTCAGCTTAGCTGGGTTTACCACCAAGCTTCAACCATGGCACCAATTTTTGTTAAGTCGTACTTATCGGCACCATCTGTTTTAATCTCACCCGTTACCGCGTAGAAGCGAACTACAGGGCGAGACCACATGAAGTGACCCACTTGGAAGTTTTGAGACAAGGTAACTTTCCATGCATCACTACCTTTACCGTCTTGCTCAGTAGCTTGGAAACCAGCTTCTACAGCAGTGGCCATGAACTCATTCCAGTGGTGTTGTGGACGAACCGCAACGCTGTACTCATTGTTTTCTTTAAAGTTACAGGCTTGACGGCCATCTTCACACTCAATGCGTAACCAGTTGGCGTTGTATTCCATAGCAGTCATTTCGCCGAAGTTAACTGCGCCATCTAAAAATACACCGTAGCTGTCTGCGTTAACATCACGAACATTCGACCAGTTGTGACCCGCTGAATTAGAGATGGTTAAAGCGGCAGCATCCGTCTCGTAACGACCGGCTAGTTGGAACCAACCATTGCTTAAACCTTGACGGTATGAAGCAAAGAATTGGTGGGCAGAATCATTATCGAAACCGTCTTTTTGCGCACCGGTAGCAAAGGCATAGTTATAGCGGAACTTCAATGCACCTTGCTCGCTTACCTTGATGTCGTGCCAATTAAGCATTAATTGGTTCACTTGACCATCGGCAGTATCAGGGGCGCCAGCACCAGAGCCCGCTTGAGTCCAACCTAAATCTAGTTGACCTAAACCTACATTCAGATTATCAACACCAGCACCCGAACCATCGGCACTCATCATGAAGTAATCACTTAAACCGCCTTGCTCACGACCATAGAAGCGTTTACCCGCCCATACGTAAGCATCTGGTTGAGAAGCAAAGATACCTTTACCGCCACCGTAGAACTGAGCTAGACCAATGGTATCGCCCCAAGTTGGCGAGTAACCAGGAGTGTTTAACATTACATTCATGTCAAACTGAGCGTCGCCATTCTCAAAACCTTGAGTAAGCATGAACTCCATCCAGTTACCTTCGTTACCTAGACGGCCAACACCATTAATTACACCGTAATCACCTTTGATAATTCTGATTTCATCGTCAGAAGTTTCTTGAGCATAACGGCCGTAACCAGAGAAATTAGGGGTACCAGCGAATGAGCTAAGTGAGGTTGCCGCGGACGCGACTGCAATTGCAATTGTAAGCGCTTTCATTTTCATTTTGTTCAACTCCGTGTGAATCTTGAAATTTTATTGGAAGCTTTTTTTATATATGGCCAACTAGCCATGGTTTAGCAGTATAGAGCTCAAAATAAGATAAATAAGTGACCTTCATCACTAATGAAAACGCTTGCAAATAGCGGCGATCACAAAACATACAAATTTCATACATTCTGTTTCATGAAATATTCTCGAAATCCACATCATTCCAAGAAAGCACTTACACACATAAGACATTGAATTAAAAACAAAAAATACCCACAAACCAAAGGCATGAAACAGCCATGAAACAAATGATGTTTTTTCACATCAAGAAGTTCATTACAAAAATCGAACTATGTGAGGCATATCAAACAATTTTTCCCAAGTAAACATTTGCACATTTTTGAACGCTACCATTAGCGTTAACAAGCGATGTTAACTAGGCATTTCAAGGCTCTCAGTTATTTTCATTTGACCTTTTACTCTAAAAATTAAACAAGAAAGAGTGAAACAAATGTTAGCGCGCACCTCTATTCGCTAAGAGTTCAAACCTCATGGCAGCAGATTTCCCCCTCCTTCAATTAAGAAGAAACTCAACTAATGTTTTTTTGGATGAGCGATAGCCATGCCAAGCTAAGAAACTTGTCACGCATGCACTTGTATTAAAAGAAATAGCGAGCAAAGGCCGCACTACATATAGCTTACAGCCAGTTAGCAAGTGGGAAGAAACAACACTATCTAACGAAAAATGACAGCTTCTTTCATGGCTTTCCTATTACGAAATCTTTTATTGAAGCGGATCACTTTTTCGAATTGAGGCGCTAAACAAGCAAAGCTCAACTGTTAACATGCCATGTGAAAGCGCTTACACATCAAGGTATTTAGAGAGGTTGAACCAATGTTGCATCGTTATACCGCACAATCCAGTTATCACGGCCAAGTAAACGACTTGATGAGCCCAGGATTAGCGGATGAGTTTATTCAACCTTGGTACGTACCATTAAGTACGACTCCAGCAGATACAGGAATTGCTTTAGGCGGCATTGGCAGTGCTTATACCTTTACGCCAGCGGGTACAACGCCGCTACTACATATGCTCCCCGGCCTGCACTTAAGTGACCAACAGCGTGATAGCCTGCGTTTAGAAGACTTCTATTTAAGCCAAACTCCGGCCGACCAGCAACAGCTGGTAATTGTTAATCTCAGTGATTTTCAGCAAAAGCAAAAATTCTTTGCCCTAAGCAAGGCTGAACAAGCACCGCTATTTACGCCTGACATGAATGGTGAGCAACAACTTGCAACGCTTCAGCTTCTGCTTAGTGAACCAGAGTTCTATCAATGGAATGCTGCAAACTTAGAGCGATGGAATGTAGAACTATCCAGCAAGACTCAACAACTGATTGCAGCCGCTAAGCAAACCAACCAACTGAATATAAGTTGGCTATTAGACTTTTACGATGGTGCCTTAGGTCTGCAGCAACAATCACAGCAGGCCTTAATTGGCGATTGGGAGTCAGATCAATACAACGGTGTAGCGGCTTGGCCTTGTGAACAAATAGACTACAGCGCACTGTATCCGGTGGCTAAACAACAGTTTAGCGGCCAACAAGCGATTCAAGTGAGTAAGTATCACTACAGCCCGGTTATTCCTAACCATGAAGATTGGGCAGCTTTACCGATAAGTTATACCCGAGTGGTATTACACAATAGCAGCGGCCAGCGACAAAGCTTTAGCCTAGTGAGATGCCTAGAGAACCTCTCTGGTTTTCAGGCAATTAAACAGCGCCCTGGGGTTCAAGATGCAGCATGTAGTTTGGTAAGAGCAGCCAATACTCAGCAAGCTCATGCCACCAGCTGGCAAACAGAAGGCAAGCATCACTACGCCATAGAAATGAGCGGTAAAGCCAGCCCTGGTGTGGATTTTGACGGCCAAAGCTGTATCTCGATATCGGCGCCAACGCAGTGTTGCGTGAGTGCAAAACCTTATTTTTATAGCGACTCCAGTGCCCAACAGATTGCCGGTGCACTCGCCAGTGGCCGCTTTGCACAGGCGGTTGACCGTGGTATTTATAGCGGGCGCGAACTAAGCTCAAGCGCCTTATGTGTTAGCGGCGAGCTAGCCCCAGGCGAAAGTGTTGAGATCTTATTCTCGCTGGTTCTCGACTTCCCGCATATTCAATTACCCGGCTTAAGCAGCCAGAAAAAATACCGCCAGTTCTACCCTGAGTCGCAAGGCCGCGCCTTAGCCATTTGTAAGCGCGCCATTGAAATAGAACCGCAAGTGCAAGCAGCCCTAACGACGGTTAATCAACAATTAATGCCCAATGCATGCTTGGATACGCTGCCCATGTCCACCAGCGGCAAGGCCGAAACCCGCACGCTAGCGCTAAACACCTTGTCATTTTTGGCGGAAGCTACAGTATGGGATGAACAAGATCGATTCTTAGTACGAGAGTGTGCCGACTATCCATTTTTCAATTCCTTAGATGTTTACTTTTACGGTTCATTCTCGCTGTTACAGTGCTTCCCACGCTTAGATGGGGCAGTAATGCGCCACTTCTCACAGGCAGTATTGGCGGAAAACAACATTGTTCGTCGCCACCACGAATATGTAGGCCTGCCGCATGCGGACCTACCCAACAGCAAAACCGAAGGTCCTCGGGCAGTGCGCGGCGCGGTGATTCATGATCTCGGCAGCCCCTTTGATGCTAAACCCGATGCCTATGATTGGCACAACGTTAAAGAGTGGAAAGATTTAGCCCCCAAATACATTTTAATGCTGTTGCGTCATTATCGCTTTCACGGCGATAAGGCTTTGCTGCAAGATTGCTGGGAAGCTTGCCAAGCAGCCATGCACTACCTACAAGCAATGGTTGAGCCTGGACAATGTTTCCCATTAACCCGTGGCACCGACGACACCTTTGATAACCTGTCTTCACACGGTATTTCGGTATATTGCGGTTCTTTGTGGATAGCCAGCTTAGAAGCTTATGCCTGCATTGCAGAACTGCTAAACAAAGCCAGTATTCCGCAAGAATACCGCTACCTTGCCAGCCGCGCTCGTAAGCAATTTCAGGCCAGTTTATGGGATGAAAAAGCCGGCTACTTCCACTTTTATGTTACGCCTTTGCAAATTGGTGACGTAACAGAAAAACGGCGCGAGCAACTGATCACCAGCTTACTCGACAGCCCATTTTCTCAGCAGTTAAAGCTAAAGCAAGACAGTTGCTCTGTGGAACTGGTGGAAGCGCTTAACCGCTGGTTATCTACTCCTGAACTGTTAGGACTTGGTGAGCTAACAACAAGCGTTGAGCGCTTGTGGGCTAAGCACCATAGTAGCCAAACTTGGCCGATTGACGCCGAAAACCCAAAATTATGCCGCCAACTTCGTAAATTAGCGCTAGTTGCCTTGGGCGATTTTTGGCAACCCTCATGGTTAGATAAGATAAGCCTAGACAGTGATGACAGCTTTGCCGATCAGCTATTGGCCGATAGCTACTGCCGGATGTTGCAATTGCCTGCAGTCTCTAGCGAGCAACAACAACGCCGCGCCCTAGAGTACGTTTATAAACACAACTACCAAATAAACAGCGCGCGAGTGGGAGCAGCCAATTTAGTTAGCCGCTACGGCGAGACTAAAGAGTGGGATAATTTTCAAGCTCACGATGTGTGGATTGGGGTGCAATACTCTTTGGTCAACGCCATGGCTGCCCTGGGCATGCAACAGCAAGCAGCGGATTTACTCAGCGCCTGCTACCGAAACTTGTACCTAGATGCTCGCGTTCCTTTTGCAGCACCAGAGGGCTTTAACGCCAGTTGCCGTTTTGACGCCACGCAGTTTGCCCAACTAGATGAGCCAGCAGCAATCGAGCTTAGCAAAGCGCTTATCGAGTTAGGTTTACTCTATGCCGATGGCCGAATAGCCGCCGATATTCCACGCCAGCTCAGCGAATTTAAACTGCGCAGTGCCGCTGTGTGTCAACAATTTCAGTTAGACAGCCAAACGCTGTTTTACGCCCTTCACCATACCGGATTGAAGTACACCGCTGGTCGTTACTTCCGCCCTGGAATGATCTTTTCACTGCCTTTGGTTAGCTCAACAACCAAATCAGAACAGCATTCAGCTTAATAATTTGAGGTAAATATGAACAAGCAATACGGTTACTTCGATGACCAAAACAAAGAATACGTTCTAACTACGCCAAAAACGCCAATAAAGTGGGCGAACTATGTAGGAACTCTAGACTTTGGTGGCTTAATTGATACCACTGGTGGCACCGTAGTATGTAAGCAAGATCCGGCGTTAAACCGTATCACAAAGTATATTGCTCAGCTGCCTCAATCTGAGTTCAAAGGTTCAACCATTTACATACGCCGTAAAACTGAGCAGGGCTATCAGCTGTTTTCTCCGTTTTATACGCCTTGTTTAGAAGCCTTAGATAAGTTTGAGTGTCGCGTAGGTTTGTCTTACACCCGCTGGGTTGTGGAAGCACAAGGCCTACAAATTGACGTAAAAATCTTTGTACCACAAGGCTCTAGCACCTTATTACAAGACATTAAGGTGACTAACATTAGCCAGCAAATGCAAGCAGTAGATGTAGCGCCGGTGTATGAATTCACCCACTTCGATGCGTTAAAGCAGCTGGTGAACGCCGACTGGGTTCCACAAACCATGACCCTAAAGGCTCACGCTGAAGATAGCGGCCATGTAGTGTTAGAGCAATACGCTTACATGAAACGCGATAGCGCAGTTAACTACCTAAGCTGTAACCGCCCTGTTGATTCATGGGAAGGTGATCGCCGAGCATTTTTAGGCGATAACGAATTTGGTTCTTGGTCTAAGCCTTTGTCGTTACAAGAAGAAAGCTTAAGTAACTCTGAATGCGACCGCGGCGATAACGTGGGTGCATTGTTGGTTAAACTGGGCGAACTGGCACCAGGACAAACAGAGCGAGTAATCACTCAACTTGGCCAAGTACCTAGCTTGCAAGAAGCTGAGGCAGACATTGCTTTATACCGCAATGAACAAGCCGTTGACCAAGCCTTTGCCGAGCTTAGCGGTTTCTGGGAAAACTATCTTGATGTAATGCAAGTAGACACCCCAGACGACGCCATGAACTCTATGCTAAATGTGCACAATCCGCGTCAATGTCATACCACCAAAAACTGGTCACGCTACTTGTCGCTTTACCAGCTAGGTTATGGTGCTCGAGGTATTGGTTTCCGTGACTCCTCGCAAGATTTAATTGGGGTAATGGCGCATATGCCGCAAGAGGCACGCGAATTTGCCGAGCGCTTACTTTCGGTACAGCTAGAAAATGGTTCAGCCATGCACCAGTACTTCCCACTCACTATGGAAGCCAATGAAGGTGACTCACGTGAAGAGCCTGATTGCCCAGATTACTACGGCGATGACCACTTATGGATTGTGCTTACTGTTGCGCAATACTTAAAAGAAACTGGCGATTTAGAGTTCTTAAACAAACCCATTACTTACTACAGCAAAACTCTGGAGCTGGCCGACCGCAGCCAAGGTAGTGTTTACGAGCACCTACTAAAATCCATTGATTTTACTTGGAACAACATTGGTGAGCATGGCCTACCGCTATTGGGCTTTGCCGATTGGAACGATACGGTTAACTTACCGAGTGGCGCAGAATCTTTATTTGTTGCCAACCTATTTGGTAAAGCCTTAAAAGAGTTAATCGACATTGCGTCAGCCATTGATGATAAAACTAATTTAGAGCTGCTTAACGGCTACTACCAAGAAATGAAGCAACGAGTGAACCAACATGCTTGGGATGGTGAGTGGTGGGTACGCTACTTTACCAACCAAGGCGAGCCTATCGGTTCTCATAAAAACCAGCATGGTAGCTTGTATACCAACGGACAGTCTTGGCCGGTTATTTCAGGTTTTGCCGAAGGCGATCGGATGCTGGCAGGCCTAGATGCTGTAAACCACAAACTAAATACCAAGTACGGCATTATGTTATCGGGCCCTGGCTACAACGGCTTTGATCCTCAGCTTGGTGGGGTAAGTACTTACCCACCTGGAGCAAAAGAAAATGGTGGCATTTTCCTACACTCTAACCCTTGGGTAATGATGGCTGAAACCATTGCTGGCAACGGTGACCGAGCCTTTGAATACTACAACCAAATTAACCCGGCTTTCCATAACGACAACTTGGATGTGTTCCAATCAGAACCTTACTGTTACCCACAAAACATACTAGGTGCAGAACACAAGCAATTTGGTATGGGGCGCAATGCTTGGTTATCTGGTACCTCAGCTTGGACTTATGTGGCGGGTACCCAATACATACTAGGTATTAAACCTACTCTAGTAGGCCTAGAAGTTGACCCATGTATTCCTAAAGCTTGGCCAAGCTTTAGCGTGAAACGTCGCTACCGTGGCGCCCAGTACAATATCACTGTGAGTAACCCTCAAGGTGTTAGCTCAGGCGTTGCAAGCATTAAAGTTAACGGTGAAGCAATTAGCGGTAAAGTGCTTCCGGTATTTAACGATGGTGAACATCAAGTAGAAGTAGTGCTAGGCTAAGCCTCGCAACAAACACAAAAAAGCCAGCGTAATGCTGGCTTTTTTATTTTGTGTCATAGCTTAGAGAATATTAAGGCTGAGCTAAAGACTCTTGTGTTTCACCATCAAATAAGTGTACGAAGGTGGCATCTAAAAAGATGTCTAATTCACTGGGTAATTTAGTGTGCTCAGCCGGCGCTTCAATAATAATGCTCTGTCCACCAAGCTCTGCTTTAACATGCATAGTTGCGCCCAATAGCTCACTATCTGTGAAAGTAGCCTTAGCAGCAATCACATGGCTAGGCTCTAGCTGCTTTTCATGCAAATGAATATCGTTAGGACGAATGCCCAAGGTTAGCTCTTGGCCTTCTTGCAACGTCCCAACAAACTTCTCAGGAGCTTTAATCTCTTGGCCTGCTAACTCCAGTAGCCACTCACCCTGCACCTGCTTGGCCTTAGCTGGGATCATATTCATTGACGGAGAACCGATAAAGCCAGCAACAAACTGGTTTTTAGGTTGGGTAAATACTTCGTAGGGCGTGCCGATTTGAGCGGTAACGCCTTTGTTCATTATCACAATGCGGTCGGCAAGAGTCATTGCCTCGACCTGGTCGTGAGTCACGTATAAGGTGGTTACACCCAATTTGTTGTGCATATCTTTGATTTCTGCACGCATTTTGCCACGCAGTTTAGCATCTAGGTTAGACAGCGGCTCATCAAACAAAAATAGCTTAGGTGTGCGCACCATAGCACGCCCCATAGCAACTCGCTGGCGTTGACCACCCGACAGCTGCTTAGGTTTGCGATTAAGGTAATCCGTTAGCTGCAGCATCTCGGCGGCCCACTCTACCGACTTCTTAATCTCTTCTTTCTTAACTCCTTGAACCTTGAGCGCAAATGCTATGTTTTCATACACTGTCATATGCGGGTAAAGCGCGTAGCTTTGAAACACCATCGCTAAATCACGGTCTTTCGGGTCAACATCATTCAGGCACTTATCACCCATTTTGATTTGACCCGAAGTGATGGTTTCCAAGCCGGCTACCATCCTTAAGATGGTTGACTTACCACAACCCGACGCACCGAGTAATACAACAAATTCACCATCACTCATCTCTATGTCGAAACCTTTTACGATTTCGACCTTACCGTAGCTCTTACGAAGATCTTTAAATGACAGTGACGCCATAATTATGCTCCTGCGCGTTGTTTTAGAAACTGCTGAAAGTAAGTAGCACTTTGTTTAGGTACCCGTTGCTGGGTATCGTAATCGACATATACGATGCCAAAACGCTTTTCGTAACCAAAGGCCCACTCGAAGTTATCCATTAAGCTCCAAGCAAAATAACCTTTTAATTCAACCCCTTGCTCAATGGCATCGGCAACCGCATTTAAATGTGATTGATAGTAATCACAGCGCTGCTGATCAATCACCTTGCCATCTTCTAGAGTATCTGCCCCTGCCATACCATTTTCAGTAATAAAAATTGGCGGGAGTTCATAGCGCTCATTTAGCTTGGTGAGCAAGCCAGTTAAGGCTTGTGGACACACTTCCCAACCCATGTCGGTGCGCTCAACGCCCTCTAGGGTCACCTGTTTAGGGCCATTATCGGTGGCTTTGATCACATGGCGGGTGTAATAGTTGATGCCCAAGTAATCGATGGGCTGTTTAATTAGCTCCAAATCACCCGGCAGAATGGTTGGCCACCATAGCGGCTGCTGCTGGCGAACAGCATCTGGGTATTGCCCCTCGATGATTGGCTGTAAAAACCAATGAATACCTTGCTGCTCGTCAAAGTCGGCTGCCAATACATCTGCAGCATTATTCGGATCTGCTGGATAAGCCGGAGTGAAGTTAAGCACGATGCCATGTTCGGCGCTTGGTGCATTTTCACGCATCTTAGGCAGGGCTAAGCCATGGGCTAAAAGAATATGGTGAGCAGCCTGAAAGCCAAACTTATCTTCAGTTAAACCTGGGGCATGTTGACCATAACGATAGCCTAAAAAGGCACTACATAAGGGCTCATTAAAGGTGGCATAGCTATAAACATCATCACCAAGTGCTTTGGTCATGATGTCGGCAAACTCGGCAAACTTATACGCAGTTTCACGACTTAACCAGCCACCTCTATCTTCAAGGTATTGCGGTAGGTCCCAGTGATATAGGGTCACAAACGGCTTAATGCCTAGCTGTTTAAGTTTGGCAATTAGCTGTTGGTAAAATGCGATTCCTTTGTCATTAATTTGGCCTTCTACCGGCATAATTCGTGGCCAAGCAATTGATAAGCGATAAGCATCAACACCTAGCTCTGCAATCATCTCTAGATCTTCTTCCCAGCGATGGTAGTGATCACAAGCAATGGTTCCATCATCACCGTTGGCTACTTTTCCTGGAGTGGCACAAAAGCGATCCCATATGGATTCGCAGCGCTCATCTTCTTGGTTAGCACCTTCAATTTGGAAGGCAGCTGTCGCTACACCAAAAATAAAGTCAGAACGGCGAAACGGGGACGACTTTGGAAAATCAAAAGACATACAACAACCTCAAACTGCGCCCAATGGGTCGCATGTTACACATTTTATGGGATTAAAAAGACGACCAGTTTTCACTGGAGATCGATGTTAGCTATAAATTTGAAGAAACCTATAGCTAACACCAAGCAAGGAGTCGTTTAATGCTGGGGGGAAATAATCACATTCAAACTCCTTACATATAAATAAGCTTGTTAACTAACTGGTGGGGCAGTAGATTCACGCACAATAAGCGAGGGCTCTAATTGCACACCGTTTACTAAGTTTTTGTCGGCCAAATTTTGCAGCACCATATTGGCGGCAATGGTGCCCATTTCCTCAATCGGGAAACGAATGGTGGTGAGCTTAGGTCGCAAATAACGTGAATAGAACATGTCATCGTAGCCTACCACCGAGATACGCTCAGCCGGTGATTCGTTATCTCGCGACAAAATGTCATAAACACTAATAGCGATGTTATCGTTACCACACACCACACCAGTAAAATCGATGCCACGTTGAAATAACTTAGCCGCCGCTTTAGTACCACCATCTTCTTGATACAAACCTTCAACAATAAGTTGCGGATCGTATTCTATGCCTGCTTCACTAAGCGCATTTCGATAACCTTGCAGACGCTCTCGAGCATCAAAGTGCACCAATGGACCGGTGATCGAAGCAATCCGAGTATGGCCCAAATCAATTAAATGCTTGGTGGCCAAATATCCACCTAACTCATTGTTCAAATAAATACAGCGATGCGCTAGCTCTGGCACATAGCGGTTTAATACAAATACATTTGGGTTGCGGGTACACAGCTCAATCAATTCGTCATCACTCATGGCTTGAACCACCAGCAATATGGCATCAACACGGCGCGAATTAAGAAAACGAATCGCTTCACGCTCTTGCTCGATATTGTCGTGCCCACTAGTGGCAATAAGGTGCTGACCTTCTTTGCGTAATACCGATTCAATACTGTGCATCATGGGACCGAAAAATGGGCCCGATAAAGTACCTACTACAATCCCAACGCTGTAAGAGCGGTTGGTAGCCAGAGCCTGTGCAAAAGAGTTAGGTTGATAACCCAATTTGTCCATGGCGGCCATAACTCGCTCGCGATTAACATCGGAAACTTTGTTATTACCGTTCATTACTCTGGATACGGTTGCTTGCGAAACACCCGCTAGATCAGAGACTTCCTTGATTGTTGCCATTATTACTATAGCCTCTCTGTATTTGTAAGCGCTCTCACACAAAACCTTTCTGGGCACAGTCAGATTTTAAGTTTACTCGTGAAAGCGCTTTCTCTTAATATGACCGATTAAAGTCATTTGTGTCAATTGCCTTTCTAGGCAGCAAATCTGATATGTGAGCCGCCGCAAAGTTTCGATTTTATTGATGAAAATTAAACCTGCAGCCAAAAAGTCATAGGCCCATCATTGACCAAAGATACCTGCATATCGGCAGCAAATTCACCTGTTTCAGTAGGCATTCCGCGGTCACGACAAGCACTCACAAAGTATTCATAAAGGTGATTGGCCTGCTCGGGACTGGCGCCTTTAGAGAAGCCTGGGCGTAAACCTTTGTCGGTGTCTGCCACCAAGGTGAACTGGGATACCACTAATAAGCTGCCACCCGCTTGCTGCACGTTAAGATTGGTTTTGCCTTGTTGATCAGCAAAAATACGGTATTTAATTACTTTTTCACAAAGCTTAGTGGCCTTTGCTTGGTCATCACCTTGCTCAACACCCAACAACACTAATAAGCCAGGTCCTATTTCACCAATAGTTTGATCAGCCACACACACGCTGGCTTGTGTCACTCGTTGAATTAACGCAATCATTCAGACTCCTCAATGATACTACTGCTATCTTGTACTTGTTGGCCCTCGGTAAATTCGCCTAAAGCGGCGGTAATTTCTGCGCCAATTAACACCACTATCCAACTCACATATACCCATACAAACAAAATGGGTATGGTGGCGAGAGCACCATAAATAACTTGGTATGAAGGGAATGAGGCAACATAGAAAGCAAAACCTCGTTTACCCAGTTCAAACAACAAGGCCGCCACCACAGCACCACTTAAACCATGGACAAAACGGATCGACTTATTTGGCACCAGCAAATACAACAAACAAAATGCCCCGACAGAAAATAACAAGGGCACCGTGCGAAGCATTTTATTCCATATACCTAACAATGTTTCATCGGCAAACAATTGCATGGAGAAGATGTAAGAACTTAGCGCCAAGCTGCCGCCCATTAACAAGGGGCCTAAAGTTAGAATCATCCAATACATAGGAAAAGCACTACGCCAACGGCGTTTTTCCTCAACCCGCCAAATCATATTCAGGCTCTTATCAATCGCCGAAATGAGCATTAAGGCCACTACGGCTAAAGCTGCAATACCAACCGCCGTCATTTTTGAGGCGTTTTCAACAAAGCCGCGCAAGCTCTGCTTCACCACTTCACCAGAGGCCGGTACAAAGTTACTAAACACAAAATCTTCGATTAAGGTTTGAAAGCCGGAAAATACCGGGAAGGCACTAATAATTGAAAACGTTACTGCCACTAAAGGCACCAAAGAGAGCAAGGTAACGTAAGCTAACGAACCGGCGATCATGGTCAGTTTTTCTTGTTTAATCCGCTCAAACAAGAAAAGCACAAACGCTTTACTTTGCTGGAAAAGCGCTTGCCAATTAGGCGTGTTTTTCTGCCCGCTCATGATTCATTTCACTCCTTTGCATTATCTCGCTAAAGGATGAACTAGTTAATGACGCAACTCAAGTTTAACAAGGGCTTAAGCCGCAAACTTGGCTAAAAAAAGCTGAACAAAAGCTGATGTTTTTTTGAACTGAATCACATTAAGTGCTAGACTCCCGCCCCATTTCCTTTCGTTCTTTATTGGATCCTAAGAACATGTTTGAATTTCCTAAATTTCGGGGAGCAACAGTCAAAAATGACTTACTCTCCGGTTTAACGGTTGCGCTAGCTTTAGTTCCTGAAGCAGTTGCCTTTGCCTTTGTTGCCGGCGTAGAACCTTTAGTAGGTTTATATGCAGCATTTATGGTGGGGTTAATTACCGCTGTAATTGGTGGCCGCCCAGGTATGATCTCGGGTGCAACCGGCGCGCTAGCAGTAGTAATGGTGGCCTTGGTAGCAGATCACGGTGTGGAGTATTTATTTGCCACTGTGGTGCTGATGGGGATTTTGCAGGTCTTAGCCGGGGTCTTCCATTTGGGTAAGTTTATCCGCATGGTGCCACACCCGGTAATGCTAGGCTTTGTAAACGGCTTGGCTATTGTAATTTTCTTGGCTCAACTCGGTCAGTTTAAAGTGCCCAATGCCTTTGGCGAACTAGAATGGATGCAAGGCAGCCAGCTTTGGATCATGCTAGGTTTAGTGGCTATCACCATGGCAGTTATTCACTTCTTGCCAAAACTTACCAGCGCAATCCCTGCTTCATTGGTGGCGATTGTAGGTGTAACAGTAGCGGTGCAGGTATTAAACTTAGATACCCGCACAGTGGTAGATTTTGTGCGCGGTATGACCGGTGACGCTAACGCAACTATTGCTGGCGGTTTACCAAGCTTCTCTATCCCAAGTGTGCCATTCAACTTAGAAACACTGAAAATCATCTTCCCTTATGCCATCGTACTGGCGGCTATCGGTTTAATTGAGTCACTACTAACCTTAACCGTAGTGGATGAAATGACCGGCACTCGTGGACACGGTAACAAAGAGTGTATTGGCCAAGGTGTGGCTAACGTAACCACTGGCTTCTTTGGTGGTATGGGTGGTTGTGCAATGATTGGCCAGAGCATGATTAACATTCGCTCTGGTGGTCGTGGCCGCTTATCGGGCATCACCGCAGCATTAGCACTACTGGGTTTCATTCTATTTGGTTCTTCACTGATAGAGATGATTCCTCTTGCCGCTTTGGTCGGTGTAATGTTTATGGTTGTGTTAGGCACCTTTGAATGGGCCAGCCTGCGCATGATTAACAAAGTGCCTAAAGCTGACTTCTTTGTGATTGTGCTGGTATCTGTAGTCACCGTATTCACCGACTTAGCGGTAGCGGTAGTAATTGGTGTAATCGTGTCTGCGTTAGTATTTGCATGGAACCACGCTAAGCACATTTACGTAACGACCACTAGCGTAGATGACGACCATAAAGTTTATGAGTTGGATGGCCCCTTATTTTTTGGCTCAACGGCTAACTTCTTAGAGCTGTTCAATCCAGCTAACGATCCAAAAGATGTAGTGATTGATTTTGCCAGGTCGCGAGTAAGTGATCACTCAGCAATTGAAGCCATCGATACTTTGGCAGAGCGCTACGAAAAAGCCGGTAAAACTCTTCATCTTAAGCACCTTAGCCCAGAGTGTCGTAAACTGCTGACTAAAGCAGGAAGCGCGGTGGAAGTTAACTTAATAGAAGATCCAAGCTATAAAGTTGCCACCGACACGCTCGACAACTAAGCCAATCATTAACTAAATCTACAGCCGCTACTCGTTTGAGTTAGCGGCTTTTTTGTGCCCTTCATGCTAAGTTATCAATAGGTTTTTTATCTAAAGGCCAAACGGTGACGAATACCTACTTATCCGACTTAGGGTTACTCATTTATGCCTTGCTGATTGTCGCGGTGGCGCTGCAAGTAATGCTAAAGCGCCGGCCTGTGGGAGTTACTTTAACTTGGCTACTGCTGATATTTGCACTGCCACTAGTAGGTATTATCTGTTATCAACTGTTTGGCGAACGTTACCTAGGGCGGCTGCGAGCCAAACGTGCTCGCTTAATGGAAACTAAGTACAAACAAAGCGTACACCTATTTAATCGCTCCCCTCACGTAGTTAAACAATCCTGTTCCGATGTAGCGGAGCCGCTGAATCAACTTACCCGCCGCTTACTGGGTTTACCAATTCTAGGGGGGAATCAACTCACTAACTTCGAAGACTCTCTGGAAACGTTAACCCAGCTTACCACAGACATACAGCAAGCAAAATCTAGCATATACATGGAGTTTTACATTGTGCGGCAAGGTGGGTTGCTTGACCCTTTACTTAAGGCCCTAGCCGAAGCAGCTCAACGAAAGGTGAGTGTTTACTTACTGGTAGATTCGGTTGGTTCGAGTGAATTTCTTAAGTCTAGCGCTTCATCTCAGTTATTGGATGCCGGCGTAAATGTAGTAGAAGCACTGCATGCCAACCCAGTGCGCATGTTGTTACAACGTATCGACTTACGCCTACACCGAAAAATTGCAGCGATAGACCAACGGATTGCTTATACCGGTTCAATGAACTTAGTCGACCCACGCTTTTTTAACCAACAGCGCGGTGTCGGACAGTGGATAGATCTCATGCTAAGAGTAGAAGGCCCTGCAGCTTTGAACCTACAAGCGGTAGTTGCCTACGACATAGAAATGGAAACCGGCGAAGCACTTATCGAACAGCTTGATTTACTTTCTACTACGGCTTCGGTAGGCCAACAACGAATGCAAATAATGCCATCAGGGCCGGGTATTTTTGGCGACCACATTATTCAGCTGCTACTTACCTCGCTATACCTCGCTAAAAAACAAATAGTGCTCACCAGCCCTTACTTTGTGCCTGACGAAAGTTTACAAATGGCGCTGGTTACCGCGGCCAGCAGAGGCGTTGAAGTTAACCTGATCCTACCCGCTAGGAACGATTCATTTTTGGTCCGCTACGCAAGCCACTCTTTCTACCAGCAGCTACTAAATGCCGGGGTAAACATCTACAAATTTTACGGTGGCTTGTTGCACACTAAAAGCCTGTTAATAGACCAACAAGTTGCTCTAGTGGGAACGGTAAACTTAGACATGCGAAGTTTGTGGCTAAACTTTGAGGTGACTTCGATAATCGATGACAAATCCTATGCTGAAGATCTAGATCGCATCATGCAGCATTATCTTCAACAAAGTACACGTATTAATGCACTCGCTTGGCGAAAACGGCCAATTTACCGTCGGCTATTAGAGAATATCATCCATATATTCAGCCCATTGCTATAGAAGTCGACAATCAAAAGCTCTAGTCGGACCAACTCAAAAACGCATAAATATGCGCTATCATTCATTTCCGCCCACACTATTCCAAACCCTCTCGAATAGCTAAAAATGTCATGCACCTCCCAGAAAGGCTAATGGCACTACAATATGCCAATAAAATGAATAAGGCTTTCATAACACCAAATATGCGCTAGGACACAGTTATAGACAATAACCACCCATAAAAAGTGACTAAATTCATAAAAACCACTCTAATTGATAAAAATATAACTATGGTGAATAACTAGCCTTGCTAGACATTTAAGGGACTAATTAGGTTTACTTGTGAGTTATCAACAACCCAGTGCAATTGCTCCTAGAAAATTGCAATTATCAGCATCGTCAGTAAAGCAACTAGCTATACAGCATCAAGCGGACGAACTCGCGCAACGTTACCAACGTTACTTTCAAGCCAGTATTGCGAGCAATCAGGAAGAGGTAACCAAAATCTATCAATTACGGCATCGCGTTTACTGCGAAGAGTTTCAGTTTGAGCCAAGCAATCACCAGCAAATTGAGCGCGATGTTTACGATAGTTATTCCCACTACTGCCGAGTTCAGCACCTTAACTCCGGCTTAGATGCTGGATGCCTAAGAATGGTTAGCCCCAGCAAGCAGCAAAGCATACCTTTGCTAGACACCGGCCAATCAGTGATTAGTCATCAAGAGCTACACCCCGATAACTTTGCTAAAGAGAGCATTTGTGAAGTATCGAGGGTGGCCCTAGACACCCAGTTTCGTCGCCGCAAAATCGATCTCAAAAATGGCGCTGCGCCCGCAGGAGCGGGTTTAAGCGCATTTAGCCAAAAGGAACTGCGAACCTTTCCTTATATCACCATGAGCTTGTATTTAGCGGCATCAATTGTTGCCGAGCAGTGCGGAATAAAACATGCGTACGTAATGGTTGAGCCCAAACTTGCTCGTAGTCTTTCTATGTTCGGCATTAAAATGACCAGAATTGGGCCAAATATTGATTATCACGGCATCCGCGCGGCTTACCATATTACGGTTGAACGTTTCCAAGAACACTTACCGCTGTTATATCAACCTTTGTTTGAACTAATAAAACAAACGGTCAACCCCTGCCCTGCACTATTAGCCAGCACTAATCAGTTAGATGCTTTGGGCCAGAATAGATAGTTACTTCAGGTATAAACATGCAATAAAAAAGGCAGCCTAGGCTGCCTTGATAAATTTTAACTCACCTTAAGCTTTAGGCGGACGAGATGCACGTTTACGCTCATTCTCAGTTAAGTGACGTTTACGAATACGAATGTTCTCTGGCGTTACTTCTACCAACTCATCGTCATCAATAAACTCAAGCGCTTGCTCAAGGGTCATTACGATTGGCGGCGTAAGTACTTGCGCTTCATCGGTACCAGATGCACGAACGTTAGTTAACTGCTTACCTTTCAAACAGTTTACTGTTAAGTCGTTGTCACGAGCGTGGATACCCACAACCTGACCTTCATATACTTCATCAGCATGCTGAGTAAACAAACGGCCACGCTCTTGAAGATTAAACAAGGCGTACGTTAAGGCTTTACCGGTTGCATTAGAAATAAGCACACCATTTTGACGTTGACCAATTACTCCACCTTTGTGTGGACCGTAATGATCGAACGTATGGTAAAGCAGACCAGAACCTGAGGTTAAGGTCATAAACTCGGTTTGGAAACCAATCAAACCACGTGATGGGATCATAAAGTCCATACGAATACGGCCTTTGCCATCTGGCGCCATGTCAGTTAGCTCGCCTTTACGCAAACCAAGCTGCTCCATAATGCTACCTTGATGCTCTTCTTCAACATCAATAGTCACTACTTCATAAGGTTCTTCTAACTGGCCATCTACAGTGCGCAGAATTACTTCTGGGCGTGATACCGCTAGCTCGAAGCCTTCGCGACGCATGTTTTCAATCAAAATACCTAGGTGTAGCTCACCACGACCAGAAACACGGAACTTATCTGGATCATCAGTTTCTTCAACACGTAGCGCAACGTTATGCACTAACTCTTGTTGTAAACGCTCAAGAATATTTCGAGAGGTAACGTACTTACCTTCTTTACCAGCAAATGGAGAAGTGTTTACTTGAAACGTCATGGTTACGGTAGGTTCATCTACTGACAAGGCAGGCAATGCTTCAACATTGGTTTGATCACAAATGGTGTCAGAGATTTTTAACTCACCTAAACCAGTAATAGCGATGATGTCACCGGCGTTAGCTTCGGTTACTTCGTGGCGGTCTAGGCCTAAGTAACCTAATACTTGACCCACTTTTCCGTTACGGGTTTTACCATCGGCACCCACAACAGTGATTTGTTGGTTTGGTTTAACACTGCCGCGTGATACACGACCAACACCAATAACACCAACATAAGAGTTGTAATCAAGCTGAGAGATTTGCATTTGCAAACCTTCGCCTTCTTTCGCTTCAGGTGGAGCAACGTTATCAACGATAGCTTGGAACAAAGGCTCCATATTATCAGTTTCTACGCCTTCTTCTGAGCTAGCCCAGCCGTTTAACGCCGATGCGTAAACCACTTGGAAATCTAACTGGTCATCGGTAGCACCTAAGTTATCGAATAAATCAAATACTTGGTCCATTACCCAGTCAGGACGGGCGCCTGGCTTATCGATTTTGTTGATTACCAGAATAGGTTTTAAACCTTGAGCGAAGGCTTTTTGAGTAACAAAACGGGTTTGCGGCATTGGGCCTTCTTGGGCATCTACCAACAACAATACAGAGTCAACCATAGATAAAACACGTTCTACCTCACCACCGAAGTCGGCGTGTCCAGGGGTATCTACGATATTGATGTGGTAATCATTCCACTCAATCGCCGTGTTTTTTGCCAAAATGGTAATACCACGTTCTTTTTCAAGATCGTTTGAGTCCATTACCCGCTCTTCAGCATCACCACGCGTTTGTAGGGTTCCAGATTGCTGCAGTAATTTGTCTACCAGGGTAGTTTTCCCGTGGTCTACGTGAGCAATAATGGCGATGTTTCTTAACTTATCTAGCACGGCTTTCAGCCCTTTTTATTGTGAGGTAAAAGTAAAAAGTGCGCCATTGTACATATAAACGGCAAATTCTCATAGTTTTAAGTTGATCACGGTTTTTCCGCTACCCAATTAGGGTATGATAGCTAAGGCCAAAAACTCACTGCACCAAAATGGACAAGAATAGCACCAACAAAGTGCAAAGCTCTGCACTAAATTGATGCCTAATCAATTTTTAGCCATTAAAATCAGCACCTTATGTGTTGGCATAGTTTTAGCTTGATGCAACACAACCACGATTATTCGTATAAATAACTATTAAATCGATTGAACCATCAATTTTGATGACACTGGAGGTTAAAAACATGTCTGCAGAAGTTTTAGCTTTGCTTAAAGAGCAAGAAGTTAAATTTGTTGACCTACGCTTTACTGATACTAAAGGTAAAGAGCAACACGTATCTATTCCATCTCACCAAGTTGACGAAGATTTCTTCTCAGACGGTAAAATGTTTGATGGCTCTTCAATCTCAGGTTGGAAAGGCATTAACGAATCAGACATGGTATTGATGCCTGATCCAGCTACTGCTGTATTAGACCCATTCACAGAAGAAGTTACACTAAACATCCGTTGTGACATTCTAGAGCCTTCTACAATGCAAGGTTACGACCGTGACCCACGTTCTGTAGCTAAGCGTGCTGAAGAGTACATGCGTTCTACTGGTATTGCTGATGCAGCATACTTTGGTCCAGAGCCAGAGTTCTTCTTGTTTGACGATGTTAAATACAAAACTGACATGTCAGGTTCTATGTACAAAATTGATGCTGATGAAGCATCTTGGAACTCAGACAAGCACTTCGAAGACGGCAACACTGGTCACCGCCCTGGCGTTAAAGGCGGTTACTTCCCAGTAGCTCCAGTTGATTCTTCACAAGACCTTCGCTCAGCAATGTGTCTAGTTCTTGAAGAAATGGGTCAAACTGTTGAAGCTCACCACCACGAAGTAGCAACAGCTGGTCAGAACGAAATCGCAACTAAATTCAACTCTATCGTTGAAAAAGCCGATGAAACTCAGGTTCTTAAGTATGTTGTTCATAACGTAGCTCACGCTTACGGTAAAACAGCAACCTTTATGCCTAAGCCAGTTGTTGGTGATAACGGTAGCGGTATGCACGTTCACCAATCAATTTGGAAAGACGGCGAAAACTTATTTGCTGGCGACCTATACGGCGGCCTATCTGAAACTGCATTGTTCTACATTGGCGGTATCATCAAGCACGCTAAAGCCATTAACGCTTTTGCTAACGCTTCAACTAACTCTTACAAGCGTTTGGTACCAGGCTTCGAAGCGCCAGTTATGCTAGCTTACTCAGCACGTAACCGTTCAGCGTCTATTCGTATCCCAGTAGTACCATCGCCTAAAGCGCGTCGTATTGAAGTACGCTTTGCGGATCCAACAGCCAACCCATACTTAGCATTCTCTGCAATGTTGATGGCTGGCCTTGACGGAATCAAAAACAAAATCCACCCTGGCGATGCTATGGACAAGGATTTATACGACCTACCTGCAGAAGAAGCGGCTGAAATTCCACAAGTGGCAACTTCACTTGAAAATGCACTAGCTAACCTAGATGCTGACCGTGAATTCTTAACTGCTGGCGGCGTATTCAGCAACGATTACATCGATTCTTACATCGCATTGAAATCTGCTGACGTTGAGCGCATCAACATGACAACTCACCCACTTGAGTTCGAATTGTACTACAGCGTATAAACAAAACGTTACACGGCTTAAAAAACCCGCTTTAAAGCGGGTTTTTTTATTGCTTTTCAATACGTTTTTGCCCACCTTTAGCAAGTTGAATGGAGGAATTATCAATGAGCAAATGGTTTGCTATAGCTTTATTAATCAGTGGCGCAGTCTTTGGTACCCAAGCTGCTGACAAAATTTACCAATGGGTTGATCAGGATGGTGTAACGCATTTCTCAGACCGCCCTCAGGTTGGCGCCACTGAACTCAAGGTTGATGTCGCTCCTCCGGCCACAGATGGCCCCATTGTGACACCGCGCACCCCACTGAAAAAGAAACAAAAGCCAATTCAGTATCAAGTTAACATCACTAGCCCGAGCCACGAGCAAACCATTCGTGATAACGAAGGCAAGATCTCAATCAGTGCTAGCTCTACTCCGCTTCCCTTAAACAGCATGGGCTACAAATTGGTGCTTGATGGCGTACCACAGGGGCAAATCACTAAAATGGGTAGCTTCCAGCTCACCAACATTGATCGCGGCGCCCATACAATTCAGGTGCAGCTAGTTGATGATTCAGGCAAGGAAATTGCATCGTCTAAGCCCATAACCGTATTCTTGCACCGCGCTAACGCATTTGGCGCTGGAGCGGCCGCAGCAGGGGGAGGCTAATTAGTCACTCTCTGCTTTTTGAGGTTAAACTCAGTGCAGAAGCACCAAAATGGTGCGCATCATTCAGGAGAGAGTAGTGTTAGATATTTCTGGGCTCGAGCGCTTAGTATTGGAAAATCAAGTAACTGCCATAGTGCTGCTTGATGCAGAGCTAAAGATTCAATACGTTAATGCTTCAGCTGAACAACTACTCGGTCAAAGCGCTAAGCGGCTTATTGATGAGCCGCTGGCCACCCAAGTAAAACATAGCTCACTGGACCTTAGTAAACTAGGCACCGTATGTAGCTCAGGGCAAAGTTTTACCGATAATGAAGTGACCTTGGTTTTCGATAGACATCATGCGTTGGTTGAGCTTTCTGCTACGCGTATCAACAGCCAAAACCAAAATTTACTGATGCTGGAAATGCGTGCCATTGGCCAGCAAAAGAAGATCTCTCAAGAGCTTTATCAACACGCCCAGCAACAGGCAGCTAAAGAACTGGTTCGCGGCTTAGCTCATGAAATTAAGAACCCACTTGGCGGCTTGCGTGGCGCAGCGCAGTTGCTAGAAAAAGAGTTAGTTAATCCAGAGCTAAAAGAGTTCACCGGCATTATTATTGAGCAAGCAGACCGCTTAAGAAAGCTAGTTGATCGTTTGCTTGGCCCACAGCGTCCAGGCTTACATGAACTACACAACGTGCATTCAGTACTCGAGAAAGTACGCCAGCTGGTTAAGCTTGATCTACCAGAAGGCATTAGCGTTGAGCGCGACTACGACCCCAGCATTCCAGATTTTGAGATGGACCATGAGCAACTGCTACAGGCTTTCCTCAATATTGTTCAAAATGCCGTTCAAGCCTTGGGAGAAAAAGGCGGGAGTATCAACATTATTACCCGTACCGCTCATCAAGCAACAATTGCCGGCCAACGCTTTAAATTGGCTGCAGAAATCAGAATTATCGACAATGGACCAGGCATTCCAACCGAACTGCTCGATACCCTATTCTATCCAATGGTAACGGGGCGCGAAGGCGGTACCGGTTTAGGTTTGTCTATTGCACAAAATTTAATTAATCAGCATAAAGGGAAGATTGAATGTGCCAGTTGGCCAGGTCATACCGAATTTACCATTCACCTTCCTCTCAGACGTTAAGGAAGTACTAACATGGCAGCAACAATATGGGTCGTTGATGACGACAGCTCCATTCGGTGGGTGTTAGAAAAAGCGTTAAAGACTGCGGGTTACGACTGCTTGAGTTTCGCCGACGGTGAAATGATGCTTCAGCAGTTAGATTATGAACAGCCCGACGTAGTGATCTCAGACATTCGCATGCCTGGTATGGACGGTTTGAGCTTATTGGAAAAGATCCAAAGCCACTTCCCAGAGATGCCGGTTATTATTATGACCGCCCACTCAGACCTAGATAGTGCAGTAAACGCTTACCAGCGCGGCGCTTTTGAATACTTACCTAAGCCCTTTGATATCGATGAAGCGGTGGCCTTAACCGAGCGTGCAGTAACGGTTTCTCGTGAGCAAAAAGGCAATAAAGCGAATAACAAACCTAGCTCGCCAGCGCCAGAAATCATCGGCGAAGCGCCTGCAATGCAGGAAGTCTTTCGCGCCATAGGACGTTTATCTCGCTCAAGTATCTCGGTGCTGATTAACGGACAATCTGGTACCGGTAAAGAGTTGGTAGCTCACGCGTTACATAAACATAGTCCTCGCGCCAGCGGCAGTTTTATTGCGTTAAACATGGCGGCTATTCCAAAAGATCTTATTGAATCAGAGCTATTTGGTCACGAAAAAGGCGCGTTTACTGGCGCCAACAACATCCGCCATGGCCGTTTTGAACAAGCCAATGGTGGTACCCTGTTTTTGGATGAAATTGGCGATATGCCGCTGGATATTCAAACCCGTTTGTTGCGTGTTCTAGCCGATGGGCAGTTCTATCGCGTAGGTGGCCACTCTCCGGTGCAAGTTGATGTACGGATCATCGCTGCAACCCACCAAAACCTTGAGAAAAAAGTAGCCGAAGGCGACTTCCGTGAAGACTTATTCCACCGCCTAAACGTAATTCGTATTCACTTGCCGTCGTTATGTGAGCGCCGTGAAGACATTCCGGCTTTAGCTAAGCACTTCTTAGAAATAGCCGCAAAAGAATTAAATGTAGAAAGCAAATTACTGCACAAAGATACTCAACGCTTTATGATGCAGTTAGCGTGGCCAGGTAACGTTAGGCAACTGGAAAACGTTTGTCGTTGGTTAACGGTAATGGCCAGTGGCCAAGAAGTGCTGCCAGCGGACCTTCCACCAGAATTGAGCCAACCAGTAGTGGCAGAAACAGGCGAGACAGCCGATGCCAATTGGCGTTCGCTGTTAAAAAGCTGGGTTTCTCAACAGTTAGTCTCCGGCCAAATAGACATTCTTGGTGAAGCGATGCCCGACTTTGAGCGAATCATGCTAACTACCGCGTTAGAGCATACACACGGTCATAAACAAGAAGCAGCTAGGCTTCTGGGTTGGGGGCGCAATACTCTCACCCGCAAACTTAAAGAGCTAGACGTAGAAGCCTAGAGCGCGACGAGCAGCAAAAAGGAGAACGATGAGTTCTCCTTTTTTTATGAACGCTACAACTATCGATGTTGTTAAGCCTCCACCAAAGGCGCGCTTTTATAGCTGCAGGCTTTTTGCGGACAAACTTCTCGCTTACCGGCCGCAGTTTTCTTTATGACCAACAGCTTCCAACCACAATCGGGGCAAGGCTTGGCGATAGGCTGGTCATTCACCGCATAGGAGCATTTAGGGTAAGCGTTGCAGGCATAAAACGTTTTTCCATAGCGCGATTGTCTCGCGGCTAGCTTCCCTTTATTGCATGATGGGCAGTTTATTTCAGGCGTGCTTTGTGCCTGCGGTTGAGCCGACTCAATATGCTGACAGCTAGGAAAAGTGCTACATCCAATGAACATGCCGTAACGTCCTTGGCGCAGCATTAACTCTTCACCGCATTCTGGACATTCAGTCCCAGGCAGTACTTTATCCAAAGAATGATCTTGCTGGTGCAAAGCTCGGCTATAGTCGCAGCTCGGATACTGGCTGCAGCCTAAAAAGGGACCTGATTTACTATTTCGATGCTGCAGCTCACCACCGCATTTAGGACAAACATCGTATTCTTTTTCTAAGGCGTGTTCGTGGGCAGAAAATAACTTTGGATCTATCTTTGACATGCTGACACCTCGTTAAACTTTGCTAAGCATAACAAAATGGCGCGAATAGGCTATTGATTCGACGCAAGCGCAGCCTTTATCGAAGCAATAATTGGTGCACAGCCCTGATGGCAGCGCACCTTTTATCGTTGAGTCAGTGTTTAATGCAGCGGACCATCACCCAAATCGAATAATAACTCTTCCATTTGCTGATAAGCCGACTCACTGCCTGGAACATTAAATAGCACCATTAAAATGACCCATTTTAAATCTTCCAGTTCTAACTCTGGTCCATCAAGTTCCATTACGCGGTCAATTACCATTTCGCGAGTTTCCGCGTTAAGTACCTTCATCTGCTCTAAGAACAGTAAAAAGCCTCGGCACGGTACGTCCAACTTGGCAATTTCTGGTGCGGTATACACCCGTAATGAGGGAATCTCAGAAGGATTTAAATAAGGCTGTTTGTCGCTATCTTGCAAAGCTGCAAGCTGCTCCAACCAATCTAGTGCCTTATAGATTTCTTCTTTATGAAACCCTGCGCGACTGAGCTCTTCTGTAAGCTCATCGTGATCCATCAACAGCTCTACATCACTATGAATGTAGGTTTCGAACAGATACATGAGGATATCAAACATAGTTAGTTCCTCCTCAGCTTGACGTAACCACCTGGCACAACGGCCACAACACCCAATATCTCTAACTCAGTTAACTGAGCCAGTACAGCATCAACAGGTAGTTGAGTGCTTAAGACTAAATCATCAATTGTTGTAGTCTCATAAGCTACGTTATCCAACAATTGCCGATAAGGCAAATCTTGTTCTTGCATATTTTGCTCCACCGCATGCAACGGCAAAGCAGATTGACCAGAAAAAACGCCTAACTCTTCTATTATATCGACCGGACAAGTCACCAATTTAGCTCCTTGTTGAATCAAATGATGACAACCAGCGTGTAGGGGGTCATCAATAGAACCCGGCATGGCAAATACATCACGGCCTTGTTCAGCGGCATAATTCGCAGTAAGTAAAGAGCCGCTAGGTAATCCCGCTTGCACCACTAAGGTTGCCAAACTTAAGCCACTAATAATGCGATTACGCCGTGGAAAATGATTGGCTTTGGCGGCTGTACCGGGCCAAAACTCACTCACTATTGCGCCCTGCTCGCTAATTTTATGCGCTAGCGCCTGATGACGCTTTGGATATACCCTATCTAAACCCGTTGCCACAACCGCAATAGTGGCATCAGGTTTTGCTAGCAGCGCCCCTTTATGCGCGGCGGCATCAATTCCCAACGCCATACCACTAGTGATGGTGATTCCTTGCTCTGCAAGTTGCTGAGCAAAACGCTTGGCATGATTTAAACCCGAAACACTAGCATGACGACTACCGACTATAGCTAGCTGAGGTTTATCTAATAGTGCGGGATTACCACGTACAAATAGCAACAGAGGCGGGCGTTGGATATTGCGTAAGCATTCCGGGTAGCGCGGATCAAAACACCCCAATAAATGGCAATCGTTTTGTTCAAGCCAGGTTAGTGCTTGTTCAATGCGCGCCTGTTTGGGTTGCAGTAGTGCAGAAATTTGTGGAGGGCTAAATTGCCAAGCAGCCAATTGGTTGGCATCAGCAGCAAATAACTGCTCGACACTGCATTGGCTTAAAGCAGCTTGCAAACGTGCCATCGAGAAACGGGGCACGCCTGCAAGTTTAAGATATTGAACTACCGATAAATTCGGTAGCAACTATAGGTTCTCCACCAAATAGTGTGGGCGAAGAATAACTTTACTATCGGTAATAATCGCATAGCTCAATTTCTCATAGCTCTTAAATACCATCAGCTCACCCACTTTCTCGTTAGGCAGTGATACGCGCTCGTCATCGCTATTAAAGGCACGGTCGAAGTGATTAGCGGTTTCTTCGTAAGACTTACGTCTTACTTTATCAATCATCACTTTCCCAGGCTGCGCCACGGCAAACATATCACCTGGGGCCACGTTATCGCGAGTACCTTTGTTTATCACCACTACATCGTAACGGCTCATTACTGAGGTATCAGTTGCAGCAGAAAGAATGTAGCCACTGCTTTCCAACTGTTTGTTATTTGGAATGAAATAAGCAGGCAAACGATCTTGGTCTGGTAGCTCCAGCATAATATCGCCTTGGCGAATTTCTTTTAATACCTGCGTTACCTTAAACTGGGTGATGTTGTCTTCATGCTGACGCTCAGACACTCCAACACCAATAAAGTTAAGCACCTGGCCTAGCTCTTCTTTAGTTTCCGGATCATAGTATTTCTCCGCTACGCGATATATTCCGTAGTATTGGCCTGGCTTAGTTTCGCCACGAGCATACATTGCACGGCCAATTGCTATACGCGACTGCGCATCATTGTCACCAAGCACATAGGGTGCGCCTTTCAGCATATCTTCATCAGCGATGTGGTCATGTGATAAAAATGCGCTAATTGAGGCCAGAGGCACAGTAGGAATAGGGCTAGCCTTTTCTTCAATGCGTGCCTTAGGTGTTACTTTTACAATACGCTTACGTACTAAACGAGGCTCACCGTCTTCATAAACTAACGATAAGCGATCACCTGGATAAATCAGGTGCGGATTCTCAACTTGTGGGTTGTATTGCCACAAGCGCGGCCAAAGCCACGGAGAATGTAAATACAAGGCAGAGATATCCCATAAGGTATCGCCTTTTTTCACAACATAGACTTCGGGAAAATCCTCCTTTAGTTTCAGTGTGTCAGCAATAGCACCTCCCACTAAAAACAACAAAGAGGCCCAAAGCCAAACTAATTTTTTCCCTTTCATAGTGTCTCCCAGCGACATCCCTATATCCAAAGCTGTTTTTTAGTCACATAAATGACTAGAATTACCGACAATCTACCAAAACCTGATTGAAGACAGAAGTTATGGCTGTACTTGAAGTATTGCGTTTTCCTGATGAACGCCTGCGTACTATAGCGCAACCCGTTAATAATATTGACGATAAAGTTAAAACTATAATCGAAAACATGTTTGAAACCATGTATCAAGAGGAAGGAGTTGGCCTAGCTGCGACACAGGTCAACATTCACCAACAAATTGTAGTGATTGACGTATCAGATACGCGAGATCAACGACTTGCGTTAATTAATCCTGAAATCATCGAAACCGATGGCGAAGCATTAAATGAAGAAGGTTGTTTATCGGTTCCTGAATATCGTGCCCAAGTGCCAAGAGCAGAAAAAATCAAAGTGAACTCTTTGGATGCCGACGGTAACGAGCAAATATTTGAGGCTGAAGGCCTACTGGCTATTTGCGTGCAACACGAACTAGACCACTTAAAAGGTAAATTGTTTATCGATTACTTGTCGCCTCTTAAGCGCCAACGAGTAAAAACCAAACTCGAAAAACTTGCTCGTCGCAAGTAAGCAACCACAAAGGTACAACACAGCATGACGCCATTGCGGATCATCTTTGCCGGCACGCCGGATTTTGCGGCTCGCCATCTAAGCGCATTAATAGCCAGTGACCACCAAGTCGTTGCCGCCTACACCCAGCCAGATCGCCCAGCCGGTCGCGGTAAAAAGCTGCAAGCTAGCCCGGTAAAGCAGCTAGCGCTTGAGCACGGCATTGCAGTTTACCAACCAGAAAACTTTAAGAGCGAAGAAGCACAACAGCAGTTAGCCGCGCTAAACGCCGATTTAATGGTAGTCGTGGCTTATGGTTTGCTGCTGCCTCAAGTTGTTTTAGATACACCGCGTTTAGGTTGTATTAATGTGCATGGTTCTTTACTACCTCGCTGGCGTGGAGCGGCACCGATTCAGCGCTCAATTTGGGCTGGCGATAGCCACTCGGGCGTGACCATCATGCAAATGGACATTGGTTTAGATACCGGTGACATGCTGTTATTAGATGAAGTTGAAATCGCCAAAGGTGAAACCAGTGCATCACTGTATGACAAACTGGCCGAAGTAGGCCCGCATTCTCTGGTTAAAGCTGTTGAAGGTTTGGCAAACGGAGAGTTGAGCGCTACACCGCAAGACGATAGCCAAGCAAATTACGCCAAAAAGCTTAGCAAAGCAGAAGCCTGTATTGATTGGCAACAAGATGCCGAATTTATCGAACGCTGCATTCGCGCCTTTAATCCTTGGCCAATGAGCTACTTCACCCTAGCGGATAAAAACATCAAGGTATGGCAAGCCAGCGTACAGCAGCACTCTGGCCAACAAGCTCCAGGCACTATCATTGCGGCAGATAAACACGGCATTGTAGTGGCCACTGGCAAAGATGCATTGCGCCTTGAGCAAATTCAAATCCCAGGTAAAAAGGCCTTAGCCGCCGCAGACGTACTAAATGCTCGAAAAGAGTGGTTTGAACTTGGTACTAAGCTGGAGAGTGCTAATGGCTGAACAGCCAAAAACTAAGCAAATAAATGCCCGCGCAGCCGCTGCCAACATTTTGTATCAAGTGGTAGACCAAGGCCAGTCGCTAAGCCAAATGCTGCCACGAGTATTGCCTCAAGTAGTGGCGCGCGATCACGCCTTGGTAAAAGAGCTATGTTTTGGTGTGTTGCGTTGGCTACCGCGTTTTGAAGCGGTACTCCAACAGCTAATGGATAAACCGCTAAAAGGCAAAATCCGTAATGGTCACTTTTTGCTAATGGTTGGCTTGTACCAGCTGTTCTATATGCGAGTGCCAGCTCATGCTGCGGTGTCGGAGACGGTATCTGCCACCAGCCAGTTAAAATTGCATAGCCTAAAAAAACTGGTTAATGGTGTATTACGCAATGCCGAACGCCAACGTGAGCAATTAGAGCCCCAGCTAACTGCCAACGACAGCTTACAATATTGCCACCCTAGCTGGATAAGCAAACGCTTAAAAGCCGCGTATCCAGAACAATGGGCGCAAATACTCGAAGCTAATAACCAACATGCTCCAATGTGGATAAGGGTTAACGCACTGCAAGGTGAACGCGATGCTTATCAAACAGAGCTTGCGGCTTTAGAGATCACCAGCCAAAGTTCCACGCTGGCGCAGCAAGCCTTATGCTTAGACAAAGCACAACCCGTGCATAAACTACCTCGTTTCGCCGAAGGTGCATCTTCGGTGCAAGATGGCGCCGCGCAAATGGCAGCCAGCTTATTGGATGCGCAGCCAGGTGAGCGTGTATTAGATGCCTGTGCTGCACCAGGCGGTAAAACCTGTCACATTCTAGAACTACAACCATCATTAGCTGAGCTGGTTGCGGTAGATACCGAACAAGCACGCTTAAACCGTGTTACAGAGAACCTCGAGCGAATAGGTTTAAAAGCTACTTTGCATTGTAATGACGCCAGCAAACCAGAACGTTGGAACGATCAGCCTTTCGACCGGATTTTGTTAGACGCCCCCTGCTCGGCCACAGGCGTTATTCGCCGCCACCCCGACATCAAATGGTTGCGCCGTGATAGCGATATTGCAGAGTTAGTGAAGCTACAAAAAGAAATCTTAGAGGCGCTTTGGCAGCAGCTAAAACCCGGTGGAGTTATGCTTTACGCTACCTGTTCGGTGTTGCCCGACGAAAACAGCCAGCAAATTGCGGCATTTTTGCAACAAACCGCGGATGCTGAACTGGTGCCAATTAACCAAGATGAAACAGCAACTCAACCTGGTTGGCAACTTTTACCCGGCAACAATAACATGGATGGTTTTTATTATGCTCGACTACGGAAAACCCTTCCTTAGGCTTGCCTTTCGCGCCATCAAGAGTAACACTAAAAAATAGCAATAAACGCTTAAGGTATTGTTAGCAAATGAAAATCATTATTCTTGGAGCGGGCCAAGTAGGTGGCACGTTAGCGGAAAACCTCGTAGGTGAGAAATCAGATATCACCCTGGTAGATACTAACCAAGACCGCTTGCGAGAGCTGCAAGATAAGTTTGATTTACAGGTTGTATTTGGTCATGCCGCCCACCCCAGCGTATTACGAGAGGCGGGTGCGCACGATGCCGACATGTTGGTCGCGGTAACGAACAGCGATGAGACCAATATGGCGGCTTGCCAGATTGCTTACACACTGTTTAATACGCCAAATAAAGTGGCGCGAATTCGCTCTGAAGAGTTGCTTGCCGAGAAAGAAGCACTGTTTTGTAATGAGGCGGTACCGCTCGACCACTTGATAGCTCCCGAGCAATTGGTTACCGACTACATCAGCCGTTTAATTGACTACCCTGGCGCATTGCAGGTGATGCAATTTGCCCGAGGTCGAGTAGGCCTGGTAGCGATTAAAGCCTACTACGGCGGTCCTTTGGTAGGTAATGCGTTATCGGTATTACGCGACCACATGCCTGATATTGAAACCCGAGTTGCAGCAATTTTCCGCCAAGGCCGCGCAATTCGCCCACAAGGCACCACTGTGATTGAAGCAGATGATGAGGTGTTTTTTGTAGCAGCCAGCGACCATATTCGCAAAGTAATGGCCGAATTGCAGAAGCTTGAGAAACCCTATCGACGCCTAATGATTGTTGGCGGCGGTAACATTGGCGCCGCGCTAGCTAAGCGCTTAGAAAGCCAATACAGCGTTAAGCTTATCGAACGCAACCAACGCCGCGCCGAGCAACTGGCAGAAATGCTAAACAATACCATCGTATTTTGTGGTGATGCATCCGACCAAGAGTTACTCAGCGAAGAGAACATCGAACAAGTTGATGTATTTATCGCGGTAACTAACGATGACGAAGCCAACATCATGTCGGCCATGTTAGCCAAACGTATGGGCGCTAAAAAAGTGATGGTGCTAATTCAACGTGGTGCTTATGTAGAGTTGGTACAAGGCGGCACTATTGATATTGCCATCTCACCGCAGCAAGCGACTATCTCAGCCCTACTTACTCATGTTCGACGTGCCGATATCGTAAATGTTTACTCACTGCGCCGCGGTGCAGCCGAAGCCATTGAAGCCATCGCGCATGGCGATAGTAATACATCAAAAGTGGTGGGACGAAGCGTTGGTGAGTTAAAGCTTCCTCCCGGTACAACCATTGGTGCAGTAGTGCGCGGTAACGAAGTGATCATTGCCCACGACGATACGGTGATTGAGCAAGATGACCACGTAGTGATGTTCTTAGTGGATAAGAAGTTTATCCCTGAAGTTGAGCGTTTGTTCCAGCCTAGTCCGTTCTTCCTGTAGGTTTTTTCACATGATGATTGCCCCCGATCTCAGGCCCATCATGTTTGTGACGGGTTTGGTATTGTCCAAACTCAGCCTACTAATGCTAGCGCCCTTAGCCATAGGAATGGCTTACGACGAACCCGATTACGTCGAGTTTTTCTATACCATTGTTATCACTCAATCTGTGGCTTTTTCCCTCATTCGCTGGGGTAAACGGCCCAACTTTAAACTCTCGGTGCGTGGCATGTTTTTGCTTACCACCACCGTTTGGTTAATCGCCTGCATATTTGGTGCACTGCCCCTTTATCGAATAGACCACATTAGTTTTACCGATGCCTTTTTTGAAACCATGTCTGGGCTAACCACCACTGGTTCTACAGTGCTGGCGGGCTTGGATGAGATGCCCAAAAGTGCATTACTGTGGCGCTCTATGCTGCAATGGCTAGGTGGAATAGGCTTTATTGTTTTAAGTGTAGCGATTTTGCCGTTTTTGAATGTTGGCGGGATGCGTTTATTCCAAACCGAATCATCCGACTGGTCTGATAAAAACACCCCAAAAACCAAAAATGTCGCCAGCAACATGCTCAAAGTGTATTTGTTGCTATCTATTCTTTGTGCCGGTGCTTATCACCTAACTGGCATGGACTGGTTTGAAGCGATTAATCATTCAATGACCACCATTTCAACCGGCGGTTACTCCACCTCCGATGAATCAATGGCGCATTTTAGCAATGCCAGCCACTGGGTAGGCAGCGTATTTATGTTACTCGGTGGTCTGCCCTTCTTGCTCTTGGTGCAATCGATACGCCATAAAGATCCTCGCTACATCTGGAAAGACGCTCAAGTTCGGGGATTTGTGAGCTTAATTTTGGTGGTAGGCGGCATGATGAGTATTTGGCTATGGATGCACGGTACCTTTTCACTATTAGATGCGCTGCGCATCAGCATCTTTAATATCATTTCAATTGTTACCACCACCGGTTACGGGCTCACCGACTTTAGCCATTGGGGTAACTTCACCACCGTGTTATTTATCTTTTTAATGCTGGTTGGCGCTTGTTCAGGCTCTACGTCTGGGGGAATAAAAATCTTTCGTTTTCAACTGGCTAGCGGCTTGTTTTCACGCCAACTAAAACAGCTAGTTCACCCTAATGGCATTTATCCACACCGCTACAACGGCCGTTTAGTGAGCGAGCAACACATTCGCTCCTTGGTGGCTTTTATTTTTGCTTTTTTCTTTACTCTCATCTTGCTAGCCAGCGGTTTAGCCTTGCTGGGTTTAGATCCAATAACGGCATTGTCAGGCGCAATGACTGCTTTAGCTAACGTTGGCCCAGGTTTGGGTAGAGTAATTGGCCCCGACCATAACTTCCACTTACTGCCAGACTCAGCCAAGTGGCTGCTGTCTTTAGGAATGTTATTAGGGCGATTAGAAGTGCTAACAGTACTGGTATTGTTTCTGCCAGCCTATTGGCGTTACCGTTAATTTTGGCGGCGATTTCGCGCCAAATAGGGGTTTAACCACCACCATAAGCCAAGGTAAACCAAGTACAAACCTACAATTATGGTTTTATGTTGGTTGGTGCCTGTATCCACAATCTCAAAATCTACGTTCATAATGTGGCAATACAGCCAAGCAATCACAATCGAGCTGTAGATAATCGAGAAGCGCCACAAAGTAAGTAACAATGAACGCAAAGCACCAAGCAGCATAAGCAATACCTAAGCAAATAAGCCCAACGGAGAGCGACTAAAAGCCACTACGAGTATTTGGGCAAATACAGCAATAGCGGCTAAACCGGCCAATATTCTCACTAGCTGATTTGGCGCGCGCTTAAGAGCAAACATCCCCAACACAATGTACACCACCAAAAGCACCACTTTAGCGGTCAGCCAATCTTGTGCGATGGGGTATTGCTGCAGCATCACGCAAAGCAAAATAGCCGCAACCAGCAAGCCAGTATCAATAATATGCGGTAGCACTTTTAACCAAGTACGCTTGAGTAATGACGAACCAAATAAGGCAAGAATCCAGCGAAAAATAAAGCCTAATATGCTTAGCATTGCCAAGGTCATATGTAGGTGTTTTACCATTGGATAGTATTCGAGCATTGCTTGTCCTTTCTGTATTCGCAAATTTTAGTCCGACCAGTGTATTAACTTGCATTTAATACCACAAACCTTTTTCTTAAGTAACAAACTCACAACATCTGCTAGGTAGCTGATTAACAAAAGAATAACTGGACAATAGTCACGCCATTGCGGCAATACTGCTGTTTTATTCATCAATCCATCGCTAATAACGTGATCTAGCTCTCTTGGGGGATCTGCTAAACTGTGGGAGAGTGTCGCCACTATCTTATCTTTTTATTAACAAATGCCGGAGCTGGCCATGTCAGAAGCACCCAATATGCTACCTGCCATCGACATATTAATGTGTCATACAGGAGCCTCGTTTTTAGATGCATGCCAAGAATTAGGCGTAGACCCTAACGAAATGGCAGAATTTGGTTCCGCAGACCCAATAGACTCACAAGAAAATTAAGTAAAAGGCAGCGTTAGCTGCCTTTTTCATTTATGACACCGCCTAATTCCCCGCCTAAAAATTCAGCAATGACTAAATAAAATTATACTTAAAAGGCTTTTACAACATAGCCTTAGCTTAATTTGCAAATAAGTGTAAATAGCTCACTTCTTCACTAGCTTTGCTTTCGTTTTTACAGGTACAATCGTTTGGATTTCTGCCTATTTGTAGGTATTTTCAACCAATACTTCGCTTTAAAAATGGATTAAATGGGTATCTCATGTCACAGCTGTATCGAGTGAATTTCATCTGTAACGGCAAAACCTACGAGCTATATGCAAAACACGTAAATCAAGCCAGTTTATTTGGCTTTATTGAAGTGGGTGATTTTGTATTTGATGCCCGCGCCCAGTTGGTCGTTGACCCCAGCGAAGAAAAGTTAAAAACAGAATTCTCTGGAGTAAATCGCACCATGGTACCTATGCATAACATCTTACGAATTGATGAAGTGGACAAACTAGGTAAATCTAAAATCCATGAAGCCAGCAACATAACGCCCTTTCCTTCTGCCATTTACACGCCTAAACCATGAGCCAACAAAGCCCTATAGATTGGTTTAAACTAAAAGCGCAGTTTGGCAACGAACAGTTGCTTAAAGTGTGGTTAGCAGATGTTGTTAATGGCAGTGAACAAGAAGCTCAACAGATTAGACAGGCCATTGAAGAGGGCAAAGTAAATAGCGGCTTATTACAACAGCTTCAAGGCATAGCCGCCTTGGTTTGTAGCCCGGCGCTTAGTACCTGGGTTAAGCAGCTGAAGCAGAGTGAACAGCCCCAAGCAGATCTTGAACAGTGCTTAACTTGCTACCTTGAGGTAGTAGTTGAAATCACTCACTACCTCAAGCAACATTAAACTACGCTGTAAATGTCGTAGTTAAGGTTTCTTCACCCAATCGCCCGAGGGAGATTGAATATAAGCGCCACTATCACTGCGCTCAATCGCTTTTTTTCCCGCCAGCGCAGCCACTTGTTGCTCGGTTAAACCGTTCTCTTTAGCAATTTGCTTGTATTTGGCTAAACGCTTTTGGTTAATACCATCCACTAAGGCTTTTACTTCAGCATTGTGGCTAACAATGCCTAACAAACCATTGGTTTGTTCACCCACCCAACCATTATTCTTTGCTTCACCTAAATCCAAGGCCGCCACAGAAAAGCTAAGGCTTAACAGTAAGGCTAGTATCCAGCTATTCCTTTTCATCATGCTCTCCTAAAACAGTCCGCTTTCATCACTAAATAAATCATCAAGTTGCTTATCAACGCGCACTCGAATTTCATGATCAATTTTCACATTTAGATTAACCGTAATCGGTTTATCTACCGCTACCTCTACCTTAGGTGTACAGGCCGCTAGGCCTAACACTAAAACTAGGGGGAAGAAGAAGTATCGTCTATCCATTGCTGCAGTTGTCCTGACAGTTGTTCGCCAATACGCAAACTACGTAGTAGCTGATAAATGTTTTCTTGGTGACGATAGTTCAATGTCACCAACCGTGGGCTAACCTGCTGATTGCGCCCAATAAGTTTTACCTGCATATCGAGTTGCCCATCTTCGGCAAAATCGACTTCAGCTGCAAGTGTTTCATAATCAAAGTCTTCTAATAAGCTTAACGCAAAATCGAGCGACGGGTGCTGTGCTTTAATCGCCACCAGCGATTGGTGTGTAAGCGCAATATGCCCTCTTGGCTCTTCTACAGCCAATCTCCCTGCTGCAATCGCGATGCCTTGCTCAACAAAATGTACCGGTAGATTGCCCGATACCGACCCTTGCATGGTTAAGCCTAGTTCTGGGTAAAGTTTTACTAACTCTGCGAGTTGCACCTTTTCCAACTCAAGATTGGCGACATTAGGTAATGCTAGCGCTAGCTGAGCTACCTTCGCTTCGCCCCCCAACACCTTAAAGCCTATATTTCGCATCATTACGCTCTGCCACTGCGCCAATGGTGCAAATTCTGTTTGCTGCCAATTAAGGGCTAACTGCGATAAAGGTATGCCGATATTCCATTGCGCTAAGGTGAATACTCCAGAATGCTGCCAGCCCAACTGAGGCTGAAATTTGAATTCGCTAGTTAACTCTCCACCGTCAAAGCGGAGTTCTCCCCATAGGGCATTAATATTGTGAGCCTTAAGCTCCCCATTAAGCTGCTCATTCTTCCAAGTAAACTGCAGCTCAGCTGCAGCTGACAATAGATTGGCTGGTTTAGGTAAAGTGTAAAAATGCTGCTGAAGCGTAATTAAGTCTTCACCGTTTAAGCGGCCGGTAATCGCCAACTCAGGCTGCAGCTGCCAACGTCCTTCCCCTATAAGCTGCCACTCTGCAACGTTCAGCTGCCATTTATGCTGTTCAAACTGCCAATCGGCTGCCGATAGTGCTATTTCATCAATGCTAAAACCAGAGTGGGAAGCGGCTAACTGCCAGTTTTCCCAACCAGACAACTGCGCATCAACTGTTGCTGCTAAGCTTGGCAGTTTTAGATTGGCGTTAACCAGTAGGTCATTCGCAAAGTTTGCCGCAATAGAAAACTGCAGCTTGGCCAAGCGCTCGTCAGCTAACCAAGCTTGCTCAAAGTGCTGAGCTAAAGTGTTCAGCAGCCGCGGCGCTAACTGCCCGCTTAGCTGCAAGGTCTGTGATTGTGCTGCAACGCTTAGCTCAATTTGACTGCCTTGTGTTTCACTTAAGCTCATCTGCCATTGCTGATCTTGCTGGCTTAGCTTTAGCTTTCCTTCAACAAGAATTTGCTTACCGTGCCTTACAGTTAGCTGCTCAACTTCGATGCGGCTGCCATTAAACGCCACAGGAATACTGAGAAGCTGAGCAAATAGTTGTTCAACCGGTACTTGCCATTGGGCAGGTTCAAAAGTGGCGCTTCCCTGCTTGCCTGAGCTCAGCAAACAACTCAGATCAAGCTCTAGATGTTTAACCCTTAATAACAGGGGAAAGCTGCTTACCTTAAGCCCTTCAATGTTTAGCTGCGGGCAAGCTCCCCACGCGCCCTTGTCTAATGCGGCTTCCATTTTAGGGCTTGCGTAACAGGCAGCATTAAACAACACGCTAAGCACCATGCTTAGTTGTAAAAATGTAGAGAAGCCCAAGAATAGGGGCTTGTGGTAACAACCACCCAAGCTAGATTCCTTTATTGCTATATCTCTAGCAGGAATACTAAGCGCTTTTGAGTGGAATAACGAGAAAACAAACAACACAATAAGCATTTGGGCTTGACGAATTGGGGCTATCCGACAAAAACTTAGTAAAACCAGCAGCTAAGGCTGCAAAACAGAAAACAACTATGGTTATACCAATCACCCTAAGTAAGTGATCAGCAATAACGCAGTTATCGAGCATTTTAAGCAGATAGAATGAACAGTTACTTAGTAGGATTGGTATTACACAGCAAAGCAGGAGGAAGCGCTAATGCCTTGGTGGTGGTTTTTAGTCATGCTCATCATCGTGGGCATGGTGGTATATCAATTATGGCGTAACGTTCAGCAACGTCGCTGGGACTCAGCCCAACCGCTACACAGCCTTTGGGTAACTGTATCAAAACGCGATGAGATCCCCATTACTCGTCCAGGTAAAGAAAATGAAGATAGGCATAAGCGTTATCGCTATTTTGTGGAATTTACCCCAGTGGAAGGCGGTGAGTCGCGCCGCTTTCAAATAAAACGTAAACAGTTTCAAGATCTTACTCAAGACTTAACCGGTGAACTCACCATCCAAGGAAGTCGACTAGTGAGTTTTGAAGCTGGCGAACCGCCCGCGGATAGCAGCGAAGGGCAGTAGCGCTACCAGTAAGCCAGCGGCGATTAGCAATGCCCCTAAAGCATGATAAGCCGCTAGTTGCTCACCCAAAAAAGTCACGCTCAGCACGGCGCCAAATAAGGGCATTAAGTGGATGTATTGGCCAGCGATATTGGCTCCCACGCTTTTAACTCCATAATTCCAAGCCAAATAAGCCAGCAGAGAAGGAAAAACCGCTACATAAGCCAATGCTGCAATAGCATCGTTAGTTACCTCAAACGCAGCCTCAGGTAAATTTAGCCAATAAAATGGACTCAGCACTAAGGACCCAACAACCAGCGTGCAACCCAAAAATGCTGCTCCACCTAGCTCGGCAGGTTTATAGCGTAAGCCAATGGAGTAAAGCGCCCAAACTAAAGAGGATAAAACAATCCAACCATCGCCTTGGTTGATGCTAAAAGTCGCCAACTGCTGCCATTGCCCTTTCACCAACAAAGCCAATACACCAACAAAAGACAATACAATGCCCGCCATTTGCCGCAGGGTAATACGTTGTTTGAGCCAAACCCAACTCACTAGCAAAATAAATATCGGAATCATCGAGTTAATAATCAGTGCGTTGGTGGCAGTGGTATTTTGTAAACCGATATAAACACAGGAGTTAAACCCCGCCACACCCAAGCAGGCCAAAATCGAAATACGTAGCCAATTTTGGCTAATCACTTCTCGCTGGCGCCACATACTGCGATAAAGCAAGGGCATGGCAATCAGCATGGCTAAAGTCCAGCGCCAATAAGACAAGGACATCGCTGGCACTTGTTCTGAAATATAACGCCCAGTAACAAAATTTCCGGCCCAGAATAGTGGCGGTAGAACCAGCAAGCCATAAGCCAGTAGCTTTCCTTTCATAAAACCTTCCTTCTCCACTCTAGACGTCAGCGACTTAGGGCTGTTAGGGTATAGCATCGGGCTGGGATTTGCAGTACTATCCGCCATCGCGCGGTAGCGCTTTCTAAAACATTACTATTTCATGGATAACGATCAATGAGTCTAATAGAGGCGATTAATGCAGGACTGCATGTGACAGCAATTATTTTGCTGGCAGGTGCGCTGTACTCTGAAGCCTTTTTGTTCCGCCGCGGAATGACCCAAGATGATGTAAAAAAGTTGCTGTTGGCCGACGCCACCCACGCTTTTTCTACGGTATTGATTTTTATCACCGGCGCTTTACGGCTGTTTTTGTTTCACAGCACTAGCCATACTTACCTCGACAACCCATTCTTCGCCTTAAAAATGCTACTGTTTTTTGTTGTAGTGCTGTTGTCTCTTTATCCTTCAGCCACCTTTTATCGATGGCGCAAAGCCTTAAAACAAGGCAAACCATCGATGATTAGCTATCGCCAACACTCCTCGGTAATTTGGTTAATTCGCCTTGAGCTAGGTGTATTGTTACTAATCCCAATGCTAGTTACGCTAGCACGTGCCGGTTTTGGCAGCTAAGAGCCCTCTTTAGTTACCTTGCGAGAACACCGCTGCCCTGCTTAATCTAACTTGTGTTTGAACCAACTAGCCATCACCAAAACTCCACTAATGAGCAACAGCCCCTAGATATTTCTGTTCTTATTCATACGCTTGTTGTATAGATAAATGCTGATATTTAGCCAGCAGGGGTTAGCACTATGAGTACATCCAATTATCAACTCAGCCAAGAGCATGAGCTGGCTACGGTGTACCCAGAAAAAATTCAACCTTACTGGGCTAAACATGCCAGAGAAGCCAGCTTTGTTGGCGCGCAAGGCTTAAGCATAAAGTATTTAAAACTAACGGCCGCCGAACCCAACAACAAGGTAATTGTGGTTTCGCCAGGGCGAACCGAAGCCTATTTAAAATACGATGAACTAGCTTACGATCTAGCCCAACAAGGCTACGATGTGTTTATCATCGACCACCGTGGCCAAGGTTTATCTGATCGTGAAAGCGCCCGCTGGCAACCCGGTGATGTAGCCAGTTTTCAATACTACGTTGATGATTTAGCCATGCTTATTGAACAGCAAGATTTGCTAGCTAATTACCAACAGCGATTTATATTGGCGCACTCGATGGGCGGCGCTATCGCTGCTCATTACTTACAACAGTTTCCCAATACCTTTACTGCCGCCGCTCTATCTGCGCCAATGTTTGGTATTAATCTAGGCATGCTACCTAAGCCAATTGCCACCAGCTTAGCAGCGATTATGAGCAAACTTGAACGGCAATTTAAATGCGGCCCCTACTACGCGGTTGGCCAATCAGATTACAAACACGGCAGCTTTAACAATAACCACTTAACTCACAGTGAGCAGCGCTTTAAGCAGATGCAAGCCGTGTACTTGGCCCATCCCCAAATTCAGCTAGGCGGGCCAACCAATCGCTGGTTAGATCAAAGCTTTACCGCTATGCAACAAATCATCGAACGCGCCAACACAATCAGCGTTCCACTACTATTATTACAAGCAGAACAAGATGAAATTGTAACCGCTGTAGGCCAGCGCGCTTTTTTTCAAGCACTAGGGCCTACAAGCGCGGCATCGGCACAATTCAAGATTATTGCTGGCGCAAAACACGAAATACTGTTCGAAAGCGACTCGATGCGAAACCCTGCTTTAAGCGGTATTCTCAATTTCTTCGAACAGCACGCTAATTAAGGGCTAGGTCGCTTTTGCGGGCTAGCTAAGGAGCATCACCATGTATCAGCTTATAGCCACCGATCTCGATGGCACATTGCTCAACGACGAGCACCAAATCTCAGAATACACGCTGCAAACCATTACCCGTTTGTACCAGCAAAACGTTAAGTTTTTAATCGCCACCGGTCGCCATTACATAGATGTGCGCCCCATTGCCGATCAATTCGATTTTCCAATGTATTTAATCACTTCTAACGGTGCCAGAGTGCACAATAAGCAAGGTGAAGTGCTATTTAGGGCCGACTTAAATTCGCAAGAAATCGACCGCATTTTGGATATTTCTTCTCACTACACACTACATCGAAATATTTACCATGAAGATAACTGGTATGTAGAAGAAGAAAACGAATATGTCCGCTCGTTTAATCAACATTCAGGCTTTGATTATCAGTTAACCGACTTCTCCACCTTAGAACACCAACATATTTGCAAATTGTTTTTTGTGGCCGAGCACGAGGTATTACTCAAGCTAGAAAAAGACTTCATCGAAGCCTTCGGCGATAGCCTAAATATCACCTTTTCCCTACCCGATTGCTTAGAAGTAATGGCGCAAAAAGCTAATAAAGGCGAGGCGCTAAAAGCGGTACTGGCACAGAAATCGATAGCGCCAGAGCACTGTATTGCCTTTGGTGACGGCCTTAATGATAAAGAAATGCTTAGTCTAGTAGGAAAAGGTGTGATCATGGCCAACGCGCATGACCGTTTGAAGTTGACTTTACCTCATTTAGAACAAACACTTAGCAACAAAGAAAATGGAGTTGCTGAATATTTAATCGGCACTTTTAAGTTGTAGTTGTCATCTTAAGGAAAGGTAATGAGGCTTGTTAAAACACTTAGCTTAGCAATTTTTAGTTGTATCACATTGTTAGGGTGCTCCCAAACGCCTCCGCCGGAACCGCCAAAAAAAGTAGAGCCCGTTAAGGTACCGGTAAAACTTAACCCGCTTACTCCGCTAAAAGGGAGCCTCACCCTAAGCGCACCAGGCGCTATCTTCACTCCTTGTCAGGGGGATAAACAATACTGGGTTGAACTGTCTTCAGCAGATAAACAAGTACTTGGCCGTTTTGCAAACAACGCAAGCATCTACGTAGAGCTTATGGGCCGTTTTGCCAACGTGGGCAAGCAAGCGCCTCAAGCCGATTACTTGGCCAAGATCACCCCAGATGAATGGCAATACTTGGCTTCTGAAGGCCCAGGCTGCAAGCTTGATATTGCCGAGCTTAGTGCTTGGGGCAATGAGCCAGGCTGGCGAATAGATATAGAAGACAACAAGTTGTTACTCAGCACACTGTCGGGCGCAGCCAATAAAACCATTACTCGCAGTGGCATTGATAAGGGCCTGCACTACTGGCAAGCGGGCAGCGAACTCTACCTCAGCGTATCTAAACAGCAGTGTTTAGATACCATGGCGGACAGCGTTTATTCCTATAGTGCCGAGTTAACCTATAAAGGCAAAATCTACCAAGGTTGTGCACGACGCCCATTCCAACAGAATGTGGAGCAACTTGCTGGCTACTACAAAGTTAAACTTCCCACAGCATCTGGCTCTGGTCGCGTAGTAGATTTAAGCCTAAACGCTGACTTTAGTGCCGAACTGCAAAACACCTACCTTGAAGAAGAAAAAACCTTTAGCGAGAAAGGCTACTGGTACCCGCTTAATGATTCCAGCTTGGCCTTAACCTTAAGCCAAAGTAACCACCAGCAAGTGAAAAGCGACATGATATTTGACTGGGACGGGCGACTACTGCGTTTACGTAACCCAGAATCACAACAGCAAGGCAGTGCTGGACTAAACATGATGAAAATGGATGGCCCTGCAGTAGCTTTAGGCACCAGCAAAAAAGTCTACCACCAACGTACCTTTGAACCTGCTACCTTAATGGCCAGCAGCGACTACGACCCTGAAGTTGAAGCAGCCTTAAAACAATACTTTAAGTTGCACCGCACCGAACTAAACGGCACCAAATACCAATGGTGGAAGTTTGATCTAAATGGCGATGGCAAAGACGAAATCATTACCTATGTAGACTGGTGCGGTAGTGGCGGATGTAGCTTATTGATATTTGAAGCCAAAGATAACAGTCACCGTTTCTTAAGCAAAACCACACTGGTACACAGCCCCTTCTTTTTAGCTACGTCTAGCAATGCGCGCTGGCAAGACTTACTACTAGAAGTATCTGGCGGCGGAGCCACTCCAGGTCTGCGTTTACTGCGCTTCGACGGCCTAAGTTACCCACTTAACCCAAGCATGCAACCAGAAGCACCACAGCCAGCTCCAGTAAGCGGGATTACCTTCCATGCAGAAGCCTTTAGCAAAGGGGCTGGACGAGCATTAAACTAAGCTCACATCATTTGCTAGCTCAATACCTAGGCTAGCGGTACAATGCCCCTGATTTTTCAGGGGCAGGTTATGACACAGCAATTCGACGTTATCATTATTGGCGCAGGCGCCGCAGGCTTGATGTGTGCAGCTACCGCCGGCTATCGCGGGCGCTCGGTTTTGGTGATTGATAACGCCAAAAAAGCAGGCCGAAAAATCCTTATTAGTGGCGGCGGTCGTTGTAACTTTACTAATCAGAGTGTTAGCCCAGACAACTTCTTATGTGGTAACCCACACTTTGTTAAATCCGCTCTTGCACGCTACCCCTCAAGCAATTTTATAGAGTTGGTCGAGCGCCACGGCATCGAATACCACGAACGCGATCATGGCCAATTGTTCTGTAACGACAGCGCTAAAGACATTGTAGACATGCTACTCACCGAATGCGATTGGGCGGGCGTTACTATTAGCCTACGTAGCGAAATCAAATACGTAAAACAACTCGATGAACAACAGTTTGAAGTGCACGCTGGCGGTCAATGCTACCAAGCCAATTCCATGGTAATCGCCACCGGCGGGCTATCTATGCCTAAACTGGGTGCCACTCCATTTGGCTACAAATTGGCAGAACAGTTTGGCCTTAAAGTACTGCCCACTAGAGCCGGTTTAGTGCCATTTACTTGGCATAGCGATCAAAAAGAGCGCTTTGAAGCCCTCTCGGGTATCGCGGTGCCAAGTTGCATTACTGCCGCTAACGGCAAGCAATTTAGCGAAGCGCTATTATTTACCCACCGCGGCTTATCAGGCCCCGCTATATTGCAAATATCTAACTACTGGCAACCCGGTGAAGCGGTAAGCATCAACCTATTACCCAAGCAAGATGCCGCCTCCTTGATTGAACAGGTATTATCGCAACATCCCAAACAAAGCCTAAAAAACACCTTAAGCCAATGGCTGCCCAAACGCCTTGTTGAAGCCTTATTTGATGAAAGCACGCTAGCCAAAGCGCTTAATCAGCTAGGCCATGGCGAACGCGACAGTATTGCTGCCAAACTAAACAACTGGCAAATCACCCTGAATGGCACCGAAGGCTACCGCACCGCCGAAGTGACCCTAGGCGGCGTAGACACTAACGAACTCAGCTCCAAAACCATGCAAGCCAATAATGTAAAAGGCCTCTACTTTATTGGCGAAGTAATGGATGTAACCGGTTGGCTGGGGGGCTTTAATTTTCAATGGGCATGGGCCAGTGGCGTAGCCTGCGGCCTAGATTGTTAAATATCGGGAGTACAAGCTCTGCCAACAATTAGCAGAGCTTGAAATAGGCTTAATTTGCGTTAAGTGCTGCAATAATAGGATCTTCAGCAGCTTCCATTACTTTTGGATTCACACCGTAGTGACGAGTAGTGAAAGTAAAGTTAGCCCCTTTTGTATCAATGTTATTCTTTGCGCTCTCACCGCAGTTAAACGATACCGTAATGCTACCATCCTGATTTTCCACCCAAGTATGGGAGTTAACATTACTCACCCCTTCCATTAAGTACTTATCGCTATCATAGGCGGTAATAGACGTAAAAAATTTGTTCTGTGGATTTTCAAACGTCGAGCTGTAACAAGTATCCGCCTGCAATTGAGGGCTGTTCGAGTATTTATTACCAACGTAAGCTTCTGGACTAGCACCACCCCAGCCTGCCGCATTTTCTAGGTTCCACTGGTGCTGGTCAGTCACTAAATCGCTCGTTCTAGGGAAGGTGTAAGTAAAGCGATCCATTTGATTTACTTCTTGAGTATATTTGCTCACCCAAGCTTCAACTTCAGCGTAATCATATGGCTGGACCTGATAATCAGTGGCAAAATTAAAATCTGCGGTGTTTACTTTTTCTAGTGCTTGACGAGAAGCATCAATTCCATTCCCGGTTCCTGAACGATAAAGAATAAACGCGTATTCTGATTCTACCGGCAGCTGATAGTGGCCATCTTCAACAACATAGTGCTGGCCGTGTCCGCGCTCAGTTACCACCTGAACAGCCATGTAATTGTTTGTTTGGGGAACAGAGAAGGTAACCTCGCCATTCACCGCTTTTACAATCGCTACACCGTAAAGCGTATCATCATTCATTTGCACTGTTGGAGCAGCCTTACCGCGTGGAGGAAGACCCTGCATAATAAAAAACTCGTGAGTTGCCCCCTTGCTTCCCCAGTTACGGAAGTTACGAGCCGTCTCTGCATGAGTAAAGTTCTCTTTCGTAACAGTCAATTTGCTCACTTCGGCAGTTTCTGTCGATGCTGAATCAGCTGAAGAACATGCTGATAAACCTATAACCACAGCAGCAAAGGCACTTATCTTAAATGTATTCATTGAAATTCCTCTAAGCATTAATTTGTTCATTGCACGTTTGCCCCAATTATTAACTAATTAATCATTTTCGTGTAAGAGTTTATTAAATAGGTTAAAAACCACCGAACAAAGGTGTCAAACCACCCATATAATAAAGACATATAATTGCTAGAACCGAAATAACAAAACTAGGTGAAGTAATACAGGTGCCTTAAACCTATCGCCTCAAGTAGCATCGTCACCACCTTGGAGAGCAGTAAGCGGCTCCCTCTTCTATTCACTCAATGTAAGAGCACCAGTAACATAAAATTGACAAATTGCGACTGTAATAGCTTTAGAAGATAAGCCCAGGTTCCACACTATAAACGGATCTGTTAAGAACATGGTTTAACAAGTTGAATTTAAGAATGCATACTTTTAGCTTTAGGGCTTATGAGGAGTAGCCAGACATGGACAAAGAAAACTACCTAGCATTTTGCAAAACAGAGCTGCGTAGCGTGTTTGAAAACACCAAGGCAGGTAAGCCAAATGACAAACTTAAGTACCGCGTTGAAGGCCTGTTTCACGCAGCAAAGTTACTAGGTTTACTCAGCACCGAGCAAGCAAACGCCATCATAGAATCAGAACACCAAGCGGTATTTGGCGAAAGCGTTAGCGAAAGGCTAAAGCGCAAAAACCAACTCAAGCAACTAAGAGAAAGCGACCCCGATGCCTACTTTAATATTCCAACGATAGATCGCCTTTAGGCGCTTTCAGTTTGCAGGATAAACCTAGTTATAATTTTTTGCGTATTGATACAGCTGAGTAATTCTCGCTTTAATTATCTCAGCTTTATAAGCGTTTCTAGAAAGATTATAAGAACTACCAAAATTGACTCTATTCCATTTTTCGTTGATAAATTGCAGCTCTGAGTCTCTAAATGCAATCCACTTACGTTGGGAAGCTTTTAATGACTTAAATTCTTCCTCATTAAGCGCGGTCTTCAGAAGTGTATAAGCCTTATTAAGTTCCTTATCGAGAAATGCGTGGTAATCTGCATATTCTGAAATAAAGTCTACATTTTTGCTGTCACTATTCGACAATGCCACTTCATATTTTCCGGAAGTTATCTCAAACTCACCTAAGTAATTAGGGGCATCAGGATTATCAATAGCTTGGGCACATGCTGAAAAAACATACCAGCCAACAAGCAAAGTACTTACTAAATGTATCTTCAACACATCCTCAGCTTTGTTAAATTAATCTACGAGCCGACTAAAACTCGAACCTTCACACAGATAAAAATCACTTTCGAAAGCCTGCTCTATCGTTACGCTCAGAACCACTTCCAACTCGCCAAGCTCCTCACTTCGATAATCGCTTAGTACTACATCGAGTTCATTGATACTAAATGCAGCACTATGCTCATTAACAAGCGAGCGATGATAACTAGATTTCACCAGCTCAACACTTACTTCGTTTTCAGCTAATTTCTTACCTTGTAAGTCAAACCGCTCCAGGTAGAAGGAGCCCTTAAGCTCACAAACACTCAGATTTAAGCTTTTAGGCGAATCACTCTCGCATACAAATATACTGCTTTCACAAGCTAAAGCGGCAAGGGGAAGAAAAACAGATAGAGATAAAAGAAGTGTTATTACTTTTAAATACAAAAAGCTCTGTTTCCAGAGCTTTTTATGTGTTTTTACCATTGTTTAAGCAAAGTATATGGTGCATTGGGAGATAAACGCGTAAGGACATAAGCATACACGGAAGAGTAACTTCCACCCTCTACGCTATTCTCCATGTACAACAAAATATCTTCAATGCCATCATTGTTGTAATCGCCTTTTGCCATTAGCGTTAACTTTTGAATACTTCCTTCACTATAGAAGATAGCTTGTTCGCTGCTTAATGATTCCACTCGCTGAACGGGGAACATTTCATTCCAGCTAGCTGCAGTTGCTAATCGCTCCACTGTTTCATTTGAGATAACCAACGCTAATTGCGGGGGAGCTTTTTTAGCAAAGGGTTTATCAAAGCTAACATCACCTAAAAACGACTTTTTTGCAGAAGAAAGCTTGGATAATTCTAGCCATGATTTACATATATGATTAGATGCATAGATATAGCCATACTCATAAGAGTTTAGTGAGGTGTATCCATTCTTAATACTGGAAACTAAGTCTGAGCAAGAAGATACGTTTTTGCTATCTTCGTCATTGTTTTTCAAGCTGGCTTCAAAATACCAATTAGACTCATACATTGCTATAAAATCGGCTGGAGTGTCGGCTGTCATTGCATCCATAAAAAATGACGTAGACTTATTATATTCGCTGAAATAGACCGGAATACTGGCTTCAGCCCCCGCAGTTTGACAACCGAGTAAGGCCAACAAACTTAGAATCGTTAATTTATTCATAACTATTTAGCGTTCCTTAATAAGCCACGGACATAGTCATTTCTGGTAACACTAACCTGTGGTCTGTTACATTCTAACGCTGCTTTTTTAAAGTCTTGATTTTTTATATGGTTGTTAAATTTTGGAAAGCCTGTTTTTAACGTTGTCATGCCTAAATTAAAAATCATATCAAACAAAGCCAGCTTTACTTCATTTGGGTACGCTGAAAACTCCGTAGCGCCGTAAACGATTTTAAGCTCCTTCTCAAAAGCTTTTATATGCTTATCTATCTGTTCATCCATTAACGACTCAGACACAATTAGTTTAGTAAATGGCTTAAACTTAAAATGGGGCTCAGATTTTCCAAAAGGCCGAACTTTAATAGCTTTAAACTCATCTTCAATGTCCTGAGCGCTTGCTGCTTTCCCGCTATCACTTAGAACAAATGGTACTTTCTGCGCCGCTTTGACATCTTTCATCATATGGCCAACACCGACGGTAACTTTACCTTCTGTGCAAAGATACATATGCGGTACTCGCCCTTCCTGCTGTTCAATAGCTTTTACCAACTTCGCTTTCATAATGCCAGATATGGGAACAACCGCTGCTGAAGCTAACGCACTCAACTTGTCATTAATTTTACGGTGCGATTTACCATTTGCATCAATTTTCCCATCAGGGCGAACCATACCCACAACTTTCTTTTGAAAAGCTTTAATCGCCGCTACGGTTTTAGAATTTTCTGGTTTTGAGCCCAATTTGCCGTCCTCCACCAACTTATTAGTCGGGGGGATTAATCCAAGCAACTTATTTAGAGCGGCTTGTACCGCTTTTATGTCATTAGGTTTATTCACACCACCAATACCTACTGACTGGGTGATTTGTAACTTAGCCATTGTTATTCCTTGTACACAGCCATATTTAAAATTTCGAATGGTTACTTTCGAGCGACAACGCTAGCGTTACCTTTGCGCGGAGAAGCTAAAAGCAACTCAGCCTCATTTACTATGCAAGTTACAGTTCAATAGTTTTCTGTTCGCTAGTGTTTGGCTTTGCCTCTAAAAAAGCTTCCCATGAAACAAGAGCATTTCTAAACTGTTGAAGAGTAAGCTCCTCAAAATAAGTTTCATCATGAATTGAGTATATTTTGGCAACGTCTAGAGTTATCAATACTCCCCATGATTCTCTAGCCCAACTAGAAGATACTGCTTTACCGCTTAAGACTGAGTCGACTTTCATGACTCCTTCCTCAATCCAAGGAATAGTCTGAGAATAAGGAATACCTCCGTCATCCATTAAAAGGCAAGAAAGGAGGCTGAACCCATCACTATTAACAGTTTCAGTTTTACAGCTTGGGGAAAGTGTGCTCTCTGCTCCTTCCCATAAATACGTAACTTTCATATTTAATCCTAATATTTTGGATAGACTGTAGTCTTTGGTATTAACCATCCCTCGACAGTAACACCACTAGGTGTTACACCACTCCATTTATTTCCAGTAACCACCTTATTTTGGTAAGCAGCATCCACTTCAACTTTAATTCGATCTGCAGACCACGAATCTGGAAACATGGTAGATATACCACCGTTATTAGTTTTTGGTAAGAAATCACCAGGACTAGACGGGTCTGGTACTTCAATCTGCGCGGTATATACACCTTGAGCATTTGGTTGAGACTCAGTTCCTGGTATCACACGTACATTACCTGTCGCTGTCGAATGACCACCAACGACATTTCCATTTGATTTGACTTCTCCACTAAGAATGTGGCCATCGAAATCAATGGGTGCAGTAACATTACCAACATTTTTGGTCGCAATTGCATTTAAATCGACAGACTTATCTGGAACGCTATCCACTAACTCAGAGGGCTTACCGCGAGACTTCCACTCTTCAAGACTACCATCGCCACCATTTGCCAACCAAGTTCGATACTGCATATCTTCTTGTGGATCATAGGTATGCCACGAGTCGCCTTCCGGGGAAGTGGCGTTGTACACCATTTCCATCGAGTTCTTTCTGTACTCAGTACCGTCTGCCCCCATCACTAGTTGCTCTGAACCGAGCTTAGGTGAGTAAACCAAGGCTAGCCACGGTGTTTTTGGTATTAGCCCTCTTAGTGGCGATGAGCTAGCCGCAGCATAAACCGACTGATTAGCCGCTTGACGGCCTACATATTGACCTAATACTTGAGAGCCAGATGATGCTAGCGGCTGTGCTGCTGGCGCCAATAATGGCAGTCCAGCAGCTAAAGGGGCACCATCTTCTTTACATAACCCTAAGGGGTCTACCCAGTTAGTTGGGCTTGGGGTGTATTGATAAAGGTTTAAGCCACCGAGTAATTCAATTGGGTCTTGTTGTATGTACCTGCCCTGCTGCGGGCAGTAGTAGCGGTGAAAGTTGTAGTGAAGGCCGCTCTCTTCATCAAAGTATTGGCCTTGAAAGCGCAGCGGGTTGTCTATTTGCTTAACGCTTAGTTGCTCTATCGAACCATAGACTTGGTAATGGGCTTGCCATACTATCTTGCCTTGCTCGTCGCTTAAGCGAACAGGCGTACCAATATGGTCGAGGTGGTAATGATAAACCTGACCTTGTTTAATCATCACTAAGGGGCGGTGGCTATTGGGCTCGTAGACATACCAGGTAAATTGGCCTTGGCTGTGTTCGCCAATCAATTGATTACCTTCCCATAAATAATCGGTTTGCCCTTGGGCAGTAATTTTGCAGCTGCGGCGGCCTAGGGCATCGTAGTGGTAAACGGTATTATCGCGGCCTTGGCTAAGCCAAACCAGTTGGTTTAAGCCATTAAATACGCGTTGCTGACGCACCTTACTTTGGCTGGCGAGTACTTGGTTACCGTAGCGGTCATAACGGTAGCTACACTGGTCATCACCCAGCAGCTTGTCACCCAACATGTCGGCTTGTTTGGGGTTGGCAAAACTATCCAGCTCAAATTGCTGGTTATTGGCATTGTGGCTAGTGGCTTTAGTAAGTTGGCTAAGTGCATCATAGCTGTAGTTATTATCGCCCAGCTCGCTGTCGCTCACGCCTAAAAGTTGATCGCCCGCATCAAAACGGTAATGACGCTCAATACGGCTTGGAGCCTGTTCAGGTTGCTCTAACTGCCATTGCTGGCTTAACAAGCGGCCTTGTGCATCATAGTGATGATGCAGTTGGTGGTGCTTGCTTAGCTCGCGGCTTACTTCTTCACCAGCAGCGTTAAAGCTGCGACTTATCACAGGCTGCTGGTTAAACCATATCGCAGATAAACGCCCTTGTTCATCGTAGCGATAAGTTAAGGCATTGCCGTCGGGAAGTTGAGTATGGCTGCGCAATCCTTGTGAATTCAATTGATAAATAGATTGCCAATTGTCTTGCCAGTTTTCTTGCAACTGGCCATTAGCGAAGTAGCTAAAACGTAGTTTGCGCGCAGCATTGTTGGCTTGGCTCAACTTACCTTGTAAGTCATAGGTAAAATCGTTAATCAGGGTAATGCCATTAGCGGTGCTGCGCTGCTCGGTTACCTGACCTAGAGAATTGCGTTTTAGCTGAATCAGCCGCTCACTATTTTCTGCAACTTGAGTAAGCTGACCCGCTAGGTTGTATTGGTAATGCTGCTCGCGGCCATCAAAACCAATGGTTTTGCTAATACGTTCGCAACTGTCATATTCCAGTTGATAAACCTGCTCGTCGCTGCGTGAAATGGCGGTAAGATTACGTTCTTTATCGTAACAAAAAGCCAACCATGAACCGTCGGGGTTAATCTGTTTAGCTGGCTGCGACAAGCCTTGATATTCGTAGCTTGTACTACGCCCTAGCGAGTCGGTCACTTTAGTCACTCGCCCTGCTTCATCATAGCGATAGGCCCTACGCTGACATTGCTCTGGCGAATCCTGATGATAAGACAAGACCTCAATAATGTTGCCACGTTCATCGCGTTTGTATTGGCCAACCCAGCCTTTTCCATCTACTTCACCATTGCACTCACCAATAGCGTTATAGCTATAGCGAATTAACGCTTCACCTACTTGTTTGGCGCTCAACAAGCCTTGCTCATTCCACCAAAATTGTTGATTAGGCTGGTTACTGGCAGTTTTACTCACCAAACGGCTTTGCGCATCGTAGCGGTATTCGGTCACCACACCTTGTACATCGGTTTCTGTGGTTAACAAACCAAGGCTGTTGTACTCACGCTTAAGCGATGAGCCGTCGGCATAGTCAACCTGTGTAACAAAACCCAAGCGATTATAGCTATAACGAGTAAGATTTTGATTTGGCGCTAGCTCAGCGTCTAACTGGCCGTGTGCATTGTAATGGTAACGAGTTGTCGCGCCATTTGGGTCTGTTTCACTAATTTTGCGCTGTAGTTCATCGTATACAAATAACCAACAAGCACCGTCGGGCGAAACTTTCTTAAGGATTTGACCTTGTGAATTATGCCAGTAAGTCCAACAGTTTCCGTAACTATCAAAGCTGCGGCTAAGGCCTTGCTCTAGCTCATACTCAAATCGATAGTGATAATGCTCGTTATCGCCCCATTGTTCTATACAACGCGCGTTTTGCTCACTGCCGTCCCAAGAAAAGTAGTGAGAAAACCCCGAAGCGCGGGTTCGTTGAATCAATAAACCTTGCTGATAACGATACTGTTCCTGCTGACCCAAACGGTTGGTCGCAGTACTTAAATGCCCCTGTTCATCATAGGTATAACTTGCATAGCTTTGCGCTGTTTCGGCTTTAGAGCTGAGTAATTCAACCAGCTTACCTTCTAGGTCATAGCGTAGGAACAGTTGTTGGCTATGGTTGATTTCAATCTGGGTTAAGCGAGGAGCAACGGAGTAGCTAAGTCGATAATGCGTATCGACACCATCACTGATTTTGGTAAGCAGCCACTGCTCTTGCTGTTTAGAAAACTGCAAAGTTTTGCCATTGGCACTGCTAATAACAATGTTTTCAAGCTGATGTTGCAACACCATGCCCGATTTAACCTGACTACTTTTAGCGCCGACAACCACATAAGGAAAATGCTGCTGATGCCCTAGTGCATCGGTAAACAACCAACCCGCTTGCTCACCCTGTAACTGTTCCAAACTGTAGTGAAAATTACTTCGCCAGCCTAAACCTAAACCCACATCTTGATGCGAAAGACTTGAGCGATAAGTGCGCTGCCAAACTAACTCACGATGACCTTGCAAGCATACATCGTCTAATTGCAGTACCTCTTCACCGCTGCTCATTACAATGGGATCACCGCAAGTTTGAGTATCGGGATGGTCAACAGCTTGAGTGACGTCATCACTGCTATTTTGGTTTTTACCTTGCTGTTGGGTCTTCGAGCGCCCTCCTGGAGCTTTGGGTTCATTTGGGACGGATGAACTCCAAGAGGGCCTCGAAGCTGGAGAATGTTGAGGAATAGCTTTTTCAGCTTGGCGCTGAAACCACACCTCACCATTCGTTAACGCGGTAATTAATTTCTGATGCGGATCGCCAGCCGGCGTAGTAGTGACCAAACGGTATAAACGGCGTAAGCCTTTGCCGTTGCTATCAGCAGCACCTGCAAAGTTAGCTAAAAATGCTGCTGCTTTTTCGGCATCACTAAACGCAGGCTTGTTGCCCACATTACGTTTGCCGGTAAAAAAGTCATAAGCAAAGCCGTCAATTCCAGTGACTACTTCTTTTTGGGTTCCATCCATACTGCTGTTTTACACCACTAGGCGACCCACGCGAGCATCATTGCACTGCGGTAAGTCTGATCAGAAATATCCAATTGAAAACTCAAACCAGCATGTTTTTGCTGCTGATAGTGAGTAAATAAATGACACAAATTAAACAAGCCAGTACAGGCCGCTAAGTCCCCGACTCTGGCGTCAGCAAATATCACTTGGCTGCGCGAACCAACGCTATTTTCAAAACATTGAAAAGCCGCTAACCAACCATCCATTAACTCACTGCTTAAGGCACTTGGCATATAGCATTGAGTTAGCTCTTGTCCGCACTGGCCACGATAACGTTGGATTAACGCCGCCACTGTTGCAGCAATGCTTTTATCTGAGGTTTGCACCTCATAGCTGGCCCAAGGCACAGAAAAACCACGCTTAGCCGGCTGTAACCGAGCAGCGATGAAACACTCACTAGCAATGCTAGCGGTTTGCTCAAGAGCTTGCGTTGCAGCTAAGCGCTCATCTTGATGATAAGCCAGCACTTGAATTGAGCCCGCCAACTGCTGATTAAATAACTTAAGCGCTTGGCGCAGCGCTAATTGCATGGCGCAGCGACCATAGGGAAACAAATACACTTTTTTGCTTTGCGCTAACTGAGGCACCAATGCCAAAGTATCTTGATAAACTTGGCTTTTTGCCTGCTCTAGAGGCGCTTCAGGCAGCAATACAAATACCGCATCAGCATCGACTTTCAGCTTGGCTAGCTTGGCTCGATCTGCTTCATGAAAGCTGTAGTGACGTAGAGCCTGCTCGCCCTTAATGCTTGCGGTTGCGGTAATCTCATCATCGCTTAAACCAAAAATAGCGTTTGAATCGCTGTATTCACCAAGCTGCAGGGCCTCAATGTCTAGCTGCAAGTTCATGCCTAGCCTATTAACACCGTAGGGTTACCTACTACAATTTTGCCGCCATGGGCGGTTGAATCACCTAATCGCGCTACTGCTTTACCACCAACCGTAACCGACGAGGAACCCGACTTAATCGTATCTGGCGGTCCAATGCACACCAACTTATCGCCCACGCAAGCAACCGGCATTCCGCCAGCGGTTACCGTACCGTTGCCGCCAACCACCGGGCCACCAACATGTGGTACTTTGTTTTGCACTTTAGGACATACATGAAATGACCCAAGCATTGCTACTGGCTTACCCATTATGTCCCTTAGTTCAGTGAAATAGCTGGCGCTTTAAGCGCGATAGAGGTGCCGTTAATCGATACCGAGGTACCTTTGATATCAATATTGCCGCCACTTGAAAGGGTGATAGAAGCGCCACCCGCTTTAATGGTAATTTTGCTGCCAGCCACTAAATCGATATTTTTGCCAACATCTATTACTAGGTTCTTACCTACTTTCTCAGACTGGTTTTCGGCAACGTCAATGCTGAGATCTTTACCAATTTTTTCAGTTTGGTTTTGTTTGATTTCGGTTTGCAGATCTTTCTCTGCCTGCATGTAGAGAAGCTCTTTACCGGCATCGTCATCAAAACGAATTTCGTTAAAATTGCTCTCGCCACCACCTTTGGTTGAACGTGTCTTTATTCCAGACTGCGATTTCTTACTGGGTAAGCCATAAGGCGGCATCTGGTCGCCGTTGTATAGCGCGCCAGTAATCACCGGTTGGTCAGGGTCGCCTTCTAAAAAGCTAACCAGTACTTCCTGGCCCACCCTTGGCAAGAAGAATGCGCCGTAACGGCTGCCTGCCCAGTTTTGCGAAACCCGAATCCAACACGAGCTGTTACTGTCACTTTTGCCTTCACGATCCCAGTGGAATAGCACCTTAATACGGCCATATTTATCTACATGGATCTCTTCACCCGGATCACCCGTCACCAAGGCTGTTTGGGCGCCATGAATCACCGGCCGAGCCGTGGTTTGGGATGGTCTGAACAATACGTCAGCCGGGATGCAAGAGAACTGATTGTGTAGCACTTGGCCGCTGTTTTTAGCTGCGCCAGTTTGGCTGGTAATGGCAACACTCAAACTAAGTTGAGTAATTAAGTAGCTTTTTCCTACCTGAGCGGGATCTTCATGTGATTTAAAACCAAAGTACTGACCAGCGCTAAAAGTAGCGCAAGTACTGCCACCTCGGCACACTAAGGCATCTCGCTGCATTGCTTCTAAAGCTACGTTGGCAGCATTTTGCAAAGCAGGGTTAAATTCGGAACCGGCATAATACTCAAACACTTCGCCATTTTGCTGTTGTTTGGTTAACGCCGTATTTTGCTGTTCACCCTTTGGTTTTGCGCTTGGTTTTATAAAGTCGTAACCGCCCTTACTCGCAATTCCCGGAGTGATGTTTAGGTTACCACTCCAAGAGAACACGTGAGATTCTGACAATGAGCCGGTGGTAAAGGCTACTTTGCTTTCTTCTGCTTCGCGGTAGGCACTCAAAGCATCAGCCAATACAACACTGTGCTTGGCCTTGCTGTGTTCAATAATGTAAAAGATGCCTGCTTCTTCGAGCAAACGATGCACAAAGGCAAAATCACTTTCGTTATATTGAACTTTGTAACCCAAAGTTGGGTAACTGCCTTTAAGTTCACTTTTTACTTGCACGCCGTGTTCTGCAAAAATCTTTTTTACGATTTCGTCAGCGCTTAAGCTTTGAAAAATTCGGCAATTACTACGTTGCTTAAGAAAGTGTAAATTCGACACGATCTGTAGTTGGTAATCTTGGTATTTTTCGCCTTCTGCTTCACTAGGAACACGACTACCTAGAGAAGTAATACTGGCAACAACGCCATTAAAAAAACGGGTAACACTGGCTTTACCTTTTAGATAATCTAAATTAATGGTAACCGGCTTTCCAATAACGTCGGACTCAGATATTATCTGTCCATTTGTATAACAAGAAACATTAATAGAGAAAGGTGAAGATATACCTTCCTGAATATCAAACTGAGTAAGATGTAATACATCTTTACCCAATGGCGTTTCTATTTGAATGATATTCTTACTTTGACTTGCCTTTTCCATATGCTTCATGTTCACGCTAGTTAAAAAAATAAGCGGGATAGATTAACTACCCCGCAGAAAGCCAATTACATTTGTTGGCCTTTAACACCGCTGTAACCGTAAACAAGCGGAGCTTGAACATTGTTTTGGTCATCGGTAGGTGTAACAGTCATCATCATTTCTGTGTAAGAAATAGTGATGTTTTCAACTGGGCGGTCATCTTGAATTGATACTGAGTAGCTAGAAATCATTGCGTCAGTCAGTTCAATTTTCATGATTTCTTCGATTTTCTCACCTTGCTTAGTAATGTGGAAAACCGCTGGCTTACCCTTACCAATAGTGGCTTCTTTGAAAAGATCTGGAGAAGCTTTATCTTGCATTTTAGTGATGTTGATGTCACATAAACGCGTTGCACTCGCTTCACGATCTTGAGCAGTACCAGTGTGAGAAGAGATTTCACGTGCTACTGACCAATCTACAGACAAAAGAGTAATTAAGTCTTTGTACTGTTCAGCTGTCGCTTCACCCTTGATATCGCCGTACTTCAAATAAGTATTCGCTTGCATGCTAATTTCCTTTAGCTAATTAAGTAAAAATAACCCTAATGGGTATGTTTTAATGCAGCGTTTTAACACGCGCAATTTTATTAGTCGAAACCGTAAAACAATTTAATAAATGTCAAAAACATCAAAAACTGAATAACAATCACAACCCAATTAAGTGGTACATTATAAATATTTTGATCAATAGTGAAAACACTAATTACAACATTTCGACACAATAAGTATCTTCAACTAAATCTACGCTAATTTTCTCTATATTAAGGCGCTGAGATATGGCTTCTAATACCTTATTAGAGATCACAGGCAACAATTCATTTTGAATATTATTTTGAATTGCCCTTGCGCCAACATCAGCATTTTGAGACTGGCTGTTTAGGTGTTCGATGACCGCTTCAGAAAAACTCAATTCTGCTTGGTAATTTCGAGCAAATCGCTGCTCAACTCTACCTAGCTGTAAACGCACAATTTGATTTAGCGTGTCGCGATTAAGTGGCACAAATGGGATGAGATTTAGGCGACCAATAAAGGCCGGCTTAAATACTGCGAGCAAATCATCACTTAGAGCGTGTTTTAGCCCTTCGATATCAGGAGCTGTTTCTTCATCTTCAAATAAACCGGTGGTAGTTTCGGTACCCACATTAGAAGTCATGATGATGATGGTATTTTTAAAGTCGATATCTCGACCTTCACCATCTTTAATGGTGCCTTTATCGAACACTTGGTAAAAAATGTCTTGCACGCCCGGATGGGCTTTTTCCATTTCGTCTAGTAGTACTACGCTGTATGGCTTACGGCGCACGGCTTCAGTTAGAACACCGCCTTCACCATAACCTACATAGCCAGGAGGTGAACCCACCAACAGAGAAACTTTATGTTCCTCTTTAAACTCCGACATATTGATAACCGTTAAGTTATCTTCGCTGCCGTATACTTGCTCGGCTAGGGTTAACGCTGTTTCTGTTTTACCAGTACCACTTGGCCCGGTTAGCAAAAACACACCGTTTGGCTTGCGCTCATCACTTAGCTGAGCACGCGCTGTTTGCACCACTTTACTAATGAGTTCTAGTGCGTGGCCTTGACCAACAATTCGCTCGCCCATTTTTTGTGGCAAACCCAAAATGGTTTCTACTTCGTCTGATTGCATGCGGCCCAGTGGTATACCAGTCCAATCGGCAATAACTTCAGCGACTAGCACTTCGTCTACTTCTAAAAACACCATTGGTTGGGCAACTTCTGCCAAGTTCGCTTTAATTTCTACCAGCTGCTCTCGGGCATTTTCTTCGGTTTCTTCCTCGGTATTGAGAATGCTATCGGCATGTTGCTTAGCTTGAAGCACCATACCTTGCTCGTCTCGCCAAGTAGCTTCTGCTTGTTCAAAAGCACTTTGGGTATCAGCCAATTCTGCATTGAGTTGCTGTAACAATTCTTGGTGTTCAGAACCCGTTAACTGCTCGCGTTCCAATTGCTCAATTTGCGCAACCAACTGTTGCTGTTTGCGCTGTAAACGCTCTACTTGGCTAGGGGTAGCGGCTTGGCTCATCGCCACGCGGGCACAGGCGGTATCAAGCAAAGCAACGGCTTTGTCGGGTAACTGGCGAGCATTAATGTAGCGGTTAGATAAACGCACTGCGGCTTGCAAGGCTTGGTCGCTAATTGATACGCGATGGTGCTTTTCCATCACAGGTAGTAAGCCGCGTAACATCACAATGGCTTTTTCTTCGCTTGGCTCTTCTACTTTAACCACCTGGAAACGACGCGTTAATGCTGCATCTTTCTCAAAGTACTTTTTGTATTCGGCCCAAGTAGTTGCCGCAATAGTGCGCAGTTCACCACGCGCCAGCGCGGGTTTAAGCAGGTTGGCGGCATCATTTTGGCCAGCTTGGCCACCGCTACCAATTAAGGTATGCGCTTCGTCGATAAACACAATAATAGGTGTAGCCGAATTCTTCACTTCACTGATTACCGACTTAAGACGATTTTCGAACTCGCCTTTCATGCCCGCACCAGCTTGCAGCAAGGCTAAATCTAAAACATGAATTTTTACATTTTGCAGTGATTCGGGCACATCGTTATCAGCAATACGCTGCGCTAAACCCTCTACTACTGCCGTTTTACCTACACCGGCTTCGCCAGTAAGTATCGGATTGTTTTGGCGGCGACGGGTTAAGATGTCGATCATCTGGCGAATTTCTTCGTCGCGACCAAGTATTGGGTCAAGCTTACCTGAGCGTGCTTGCTCGGTAAGGTCGATAGTAAACTGATCTAAACTTGGTGTTTTGCCCGAACCTTTAACTTGGCTTGCAGTTGCAGCTTCTGCATTTTGATTAAGCGTCGGCCATACATGCGCCAGCTGAGCTGGGTCGATGTTTTCTAACTGCTTCAAGAAATACATGGTGCTAAAGCTAAGGGTATCGTCGTTTAACAAGGCATGAATAATGTGGATAGGCGCGATATTGTCTGCGTTGTATTCAATGGTGGCGGCCATCCACGCAGCACTCAGTAAGCTGACAATTTGCGGCGATAAACCAGGAGTTTGCTGATTACCGGTTTTAGCCCGCTCTAGATTGCGATTTAGATCGGCAGTTAATGCATCAATATCTACCGCAAAATGCTCGGCCACCAACATAAGATCTTCGGTTTGGCCTTCGCACATCGCTAATAACCAATGCTGGATCTCTACACTAAAATGACTGCGGCTATTAGACAGCGCAGCGGCCGCTTCTAGGCTCTGCTTGGCTGTGGGCGATAGCTTCTCAACCATTGATTTTAAAGTCATTGTCGACATCTGTATTTCCTATAATCCTTTAAACAAAATCTACTACGCGATGGGGATTTTGGTTTGTTCGTCCATTCGCTTACTGTTAATGGTTAGCGCGCTACCTTGGCCTAAGCCCAAACCGGTTTTACCTAAACGCGAACTAGGCATATCTCGATAACGGGCCATTAGGCTCCAACGAGGACGCACGTGCGCGGGCAAATATTCGGCGACGGTTTCTTGTAATAATGAAAGTGTTTTACTGCCCGGCAAAAGTTGCTGAGCCCCTTGTGCATTGGCTGCATGAATTTCAATTTCTAAAGCTGAACCTACATCCCAAACCTTGCTGCCAATGGTGGCACTGCGTCCTAGTTGCGCATGCTGCCCCTCTGGATTAACCCGGCTCGCTAAGCTGGTTTGCTCTTCATCACTTAGTGATAGCCATTGTCCTAAATGCTCATTAATCACAACCTTGCAGCCTGAAATAAGCTCTACAATTTGCTTTAAACCTTGAGCACTACGAATAGACTGAGCAAACAAACCGCCTAGGTATTGCTGGGTATGATTTGAAGTACCAGATAAAGAGTGCAAGGCACTAGAAATAGGGTCTTTCTTGTTGGTTTGTTGCTGACGCTGATACTGCAGTGGGAACTGATATTTCTCCCAAGCGCGGTGATATAAAGAAATCAGGCGATGATGGAAAATATCCAGAAAGTCTCGCATCGACTCGTCTTTCTGTTTGCAACGATCCATTACCCATTCACTGTAGTGGCGGGGCATCACACCACTTGGGCCAGTTAAACCAAAAAAGTTAACAAACACTGAATAAGGCAGATTTTCAGAAACAGGCGCTTCTACCCGCTCCAAAGCTTTACCCGGAAAACCTAAGTTTTGCGGCACTTTAAAACGTAAGGCCTCATTCTTGGGTAAAGTATCAGAACCCACACCGTTGTGCTGTGCACCTCGGCCAGCTTGAATAGCAACCACGCTGTGGTGGAAGTCTTGCTCGCTGCCACTGTTTAAGGTGTCAAACAGCTTCATATCAGCTCCTTGTCACCAGCCATCGCCGGCCAACGATGTAATACATTGCTGGCACCCAAGTGTTTAATCGATAAACGGGTGAAGCTGTTTATGGTGGTGTACTGAGCGAAAAAGTGCGCCAATACGTTGCCAAAAAAGAACAAGTTAATGCCGGAAAGTTCTTGATTAACAAACTCCAAAATAATGTCTGAACCGTGGCAAAAACCCACTCGGCCATTTTGCACAACCCGAGCTGTCGCCCGCTCGATGTTTACCTTAGCGATAGCTTCAATCAATACTTTGGTTTGTGGTGATTGCTTAAAATCGTAAAGCTGTAATAGCTCTTGCAGTAACTTAACCGCATTAGGCTGAGCAAAATGATTAAGGGTTAGATGACTAGCCAACTGCCAGCGAGAAGCATCAAACATAGCGGGGCGAATAGGCTCGCTAAAGGGCAATAAGCAACGGACATTTTTAAGCGAATCGGCACGGCTTGGCACCACTATCGATGGCTGCCCACCACCAAAAGGCAAGCGCGCCGGCAAATTACGGTTACTGCATAATGCTTTAGCCGATACCAACCACTGTTCATGCTGCTCGATATCTAAGGCTTTGGCGTCACCATCAACCACTGCTAAGTAGCTTTCAACACCAGGTTCGTCGTGTCCACCAGCCCATTTATTGAGTTCACGGCGTAGCGTCCAGAACAAATTCCCCGCTTGAGGGTAATGCGGTAATTGGCTACCGTAAAACGGCGTCACATCTACACTGTTATCGTGTTGATCGAAGGCTTCTACTTCAGTTACTCGAACCACTTCGGATATATCTGCATCTCGATAACGAGGCACTAAACGGTGTTCGAAACGAGCGGGGTCTAAACGTAAAGGCTCCAGCTCATCTTCAAATAGGTTTATCACTGGCACACAGCCCAGCAAAATATTATCGGCGGTGAGTTGCTTTGCCAGTATGTCTGAATCGCTATCAAGATAAATGTATAAATCCACCTCATGCTGGTCACCAAACCAACTAGGATCTAAATCTTGTAGCTCAAAAAACATGAACTTTTCAGGGCAAAGAAAGTGCTCAACCAGCAAGCGATAACCATTAAAAGTTCGCTGATCATAAGGCACCACTTTTTCATCATCAGCAAAACCCACCGCACTAATATGGCGAGCCTGCAAGTAGTGGTTAGCTTGTAAACTGCCCGGAGAGGCAAACGCCAATCCCACACTCGATTGGAAAATTAGTTGATAAAGTTTGTAGCTAAGCTGCGGTTGCCCGTGAATGTAGAAGCGCATTTTTTGCACCCCCACATCACTAAAGGCCACATCATCAAATTCACAGCTTAAACGCAGCTTTATCACCGCTGCCGCATTCTGTTGAAAGTTAGGGCGTGGCGCTTTAAAAGGCGCGCCTTCAAAGCTCGCTTGAGTAACTTCTACTGGCCACATTTCGGTATCGTAGCAAGTATTAAAACGACAACTTTTGTAACCCGGCACCTGGGTTTCTAACTCGGTGCCTTTGGGGATCATCAAGCTATAGTCAGTAACATTTTGCGTGCTCATTTTAATTACCGACATCGACGGAATTGGCGCGTGGTAATCGGGATATAGCTGCCCTAACAGGGCTTCGGTTAGCTCTGGAAAACTGTCATCAAGCTTTTGTCTTACCTGTGCCGTAAGTAACGACACTCCTTCGAGTAATCGAGAAACATGTGGGTCTTCCACACTTTCTTCGCTCATGCGCAAACGGCCAGCCACCTTGGGATAGCGCTCGGCAAACTCAGCCCCCATGTGGCGTAAGTAAGCTAGTTCGCGGTTGTAGTACTTTAACAGCTCGTCACTCATGCTCTACTCAACTATTTTTATGCCAAGGCATACCGGTTCAACTTCAGAGTCAAAGGTCATTTCCTCTGGCTCAGGATCGGCATGACAAAGAGCATGAATACGCAAGCGCAATACCCGATCAAGCGGTTGCTCTTCACTTACGGTTGTCACCGATAAATCAATAAAACGAGGTTCAAATTTGCGAATGGTTTGCTCTACAATTTGACACAACATCTCGCGGCCATCTTGGCTACTCAAAGGCATAGATGAGAAGTCTGGCAAACCATAACTAAATAAAGATTTGTCCAACTCGCTGTACCATTCAGGCCAGGTATGCCAATGCAATTTGGCGTTAAGCAAAGCCTCTAGATCACGGCGAATACTGCGCCGATAAGCTTGTCGCCCGTAGCTTGAATAGATATCACTGCTTGCTGCATTCTCATCCAAGTTATTACTTAACCTGTCGAGTAATGAAAGCTGCAAAGCGGGTTGAACAGTGCTCATTACTCAGCAGCCTCGGTGGCTGTTTCTACAGAGAACGACTCCAACTGAGAAACAGCTAATGCGTCATCATTTACTAACCACATTTTTTGCCCTCGACCTTGGTAAAACTCAGAACCTAAAATGGCTTGCCAATCGGTTTCTCTACCCAGCTTTTCTGCATCGCTTTGGCTGTTTACATAGGTCATTGGCAAGAACACTTCGCCTGAAGGGCCATCTTTAATGTCTAACTCGGCGCGGCGCCAAATGTGCTCAAACAACGTGGTTTCGGGCAGTAGCTTTAACCAAGTGATGTCAGAGAACGGCACAAAGTAATACAAACCATTAGAGCCAAATACTTCTAGGTAACCCGCTAAGCTGTCATCTAAATCACGCAGCTCGTTACAGTTTTTACCGTTAATCTCTACTTCAGCTGATTGGCGTAAGCTTTCGAGTTGCTGAGCAGCTTGTTCAAACTCAGTTTTGTTGTCACTTAACTGTGCCAAGCGCACTTCCACCAAAGGCGCTAAAGTTTGCGACGCGCCCGTCACCAAGCTTGCGGTATCTCCACCTGCAGCAAAATCTACCCGCGATTGCGCGGCATGCACTAGCTGGCGCATGTTTAAGGCACCTGGAACACACTGTGGATGCTGCTTAACCAACAAGTCCAACTGCTGATCAGCACGCTCTAGCTGGCCATCAATACATAACAATTCAATAAAACTGCTGCGTGTATCTAAGTCCTTAGGCATCACTTTTAGGTGAGCAATAGTTTGCGCGATTGCTTCACTTAATTGTCCTTGTTGAATCAACTGCTTTATTTGTTGTTGCATCTGTTTATCCTGCTTGGTTATAGCTTGGAGATAACTCAGTTATCAGGCGAATACTGGAGATCATTTGGTCGAGCTGAAAGTGCGGACGCAAATGAATAATGGAGTAATAATGGCCGGGCTTACCGGCTTGTTCTTTAACTTGAATCTTGGCTTCGTTTAGCGGGTAACGCGCTCGAATTTCGTCGGAGGCTTCATCAGAGGCGGTGGTGTAAGCATGCAACCAGCTTTGCAGGTCACGCTCAATCAAGTTAGCGTTATCAAATGAACCCACTCGATCTCGCCCCATCACTTTTAAGTAGTGAGCAAAGCGAGAAACACACAATACGTATTGCAACATCGACGATAAGCGCGCATTTACCGCTACCGATAAACTATCGTAGTTTTTCGGTAAGTTGACGGAGGCATTGCTATACAAAACTAGGTGTTCTGTATGCGGAACGGTAGACACAGGAATAAAACCGCTGTCAGACAATTGCTTCTCTAAACGGTCGCCAACTTGCAAATTCACCGAGGGCTTAGCCGAGCGCATATGGCGCGAAAACTTAAAGCGAGAACTGGGTAAATCGAATACCAAACCATGCTTGTATTGGCCAGGCTGCAAGCCACGAATTTGACTAAACCAGCCAGATTCTTTAAAAGCACGTAAGGCCACCGCAGCGACACCATATGCGGCGTTACCCCATAGGTAGTCACCTTCGGCATCATTAACTTGCTCAACAAACATGAAGCCTTCTTGGCGACGGCCATCTTGTTGATAGGGCTCACGCATTAAAATATTGGGCGCGGTAATGCCTAAAAAGCGGGAGTCTTCTTGGCTACGCAGCTTACGCCAATTGATGTATTCAGCTTGTGAAAACTGCGCACTAATATCTCGAACTGATGCCAGCTCACTGAAGAAGTCGACACCAAACATTGATGGCGCAGCGCCAGTAACAAAAGGCGCAAACGCGGCGGCGGCTGCATGGCTAATTGCCCGCAGCGCATCAATGTCGTTAGTAGGCATGCCACGTTTGGCTTTGTGCGAGATTTGGTAGTCACCCACAATCATGCCAAAGGGTTCACCGCCCGGCATGTTGAACTCATTGGTATAAATAAGCTTGAACAGTTCACTTTGATCAAACTCGATGGCACGTGATACATCGCGGCAAAGCTCGCGCCAGTTAAGGCTAATTAACTTAACCTTGGCAACCAGGCTGTGGTCTTGAGTACCTGAATGCTCTGTAAGGTATTTCACCCCGCGCCAACTGGCTTCTAAGTCCTGAAACCGTTGATGGTGAATAATCGCGTTCACTTGGTCATTTAAACGCTCATCAATGTCGCGAATGGCACGCAGCAAAATCGGCCTTAAGGTTTCCGCCGTCCAGGCCGAGTCATACTGTTGATTGTCTCGTTCTAACCAAATTCGCAGTGCTAAATAGGCATCTTCTGCCGCTAAAAACTTATCCACCACTTGGCTCTGGGCACACCAATCCACATCAACATGTTGAGTATCTAACTCAACTTGATGCAGGCTCTGGCTATCCACAAAACTCAGTGGTGGTAAAGTTTGGCTCATGGTCATAGTAATAAGGCGGGCCTTGCGACCCGCAATCTAGTTATCCGCCGATTTCAGGGATTTTTGCGACTAAGCGCAGTGAAGTAGTCAGTTCTTCCATTTGTAACCAAGGACGTAACCACGCTACTGCGTTGTACGAACCAGGCGCACCCGGAATCTCTTTTACTTGAACTTTGGCATCAGCCAATGGGTATTTAGCTCGGATTTCTTGACCGCCGCCCTCAGAAGCATTCACGTAATTAAGAATCCAGCGGTTAAGCCAGTTTTCAACGTCTTCGGCTTCCATAAAGCTACCAATCTTGTCGCGCGCCATTACTTTTAGGTAATGAGCAAAACGAGAGGTGGCCATCATGTAAGGCAGGCGAGATGAGATAGCCGCATTTGCTGTTGCATCTGGGTTATCGTATTTCTTCGGTTTTTGACAGGTCTGCGAACCAAAGAACACCGCGTAATCAGTATTTTTGTAGTGACAAAGCGGTAAGAAACCTAACTTGCTAAGCTCTGCTTCGCGACGATCGGTAATACCAATTTCGGTAGGACACTTAAGATCTGGGTCACCGTCGTCAGATACAAATAGGTGAGAAGGTAAGTTTTCAACTTTACCGCCACCTTCAGCGCCGCGAATTGCCGTACAAAAACCATATTTAGCGAAGGCTTCAGTCATACGTACACCCAGTACGTAAGAAGCATTCATCCAACAGTACTCGTCGTGCTCGGTGGTTTGCGCCATACCGGTTTGCTGATCAACTTCGAATTCTTCGTAGTTGAACTCTTCAATTGGTGTAGTTGCTTCACCGTAAGGCAAACGCGCCAATACACGAGGCATCGCTAAGGTTACAAAGCGTGAATCATCGCTTTCGCGGAATGAACGCCATTTAGTGTATTCAAGAGACTCAAATACTTTTTCTAAATCACGAGGCTTGCTAAGTTCTGTCCAGTTATCAAAACCAAACAAGGCTGGCGAAGAAGCTGATAAGAACGGCGCAAAACCAGCGGCAGCAACGTTTGACATTAAGCTTAGCGATTCAATGTCTTCTGGGTGATTGGTAAATTCGTAATCGCCCACTAACGCGCCATAAGGTTCGCCGCCTGGCGTACCAAATTCAGATTCGTACACTTTCTTGAAGATCTGGCTTTGGTCAAACTCAACCGCTTTACTTAAATCTTTGTGCAGCTCTTTTTTGCTCATGCTAAGCACACGGATCTTAAGTGTTTGGCTGGTTTCAGAGTTCATCACCAAGTAATTAAGACCACGCCAAGAGCCTTCTAGCTTTTGGAAACTTTCGTGGTGCATCACTTCAGCAAGCTGCTTAGAAATTAGCTCATCAATACCAGCAATCGCCTCTCTAAAAGTTACAGTTAAGTTTTTGTTCCAACTCACTGTTCCCTTTAACGCTTCATCGGTAAGCGTACGTAATAATTCTTCTGAACGAGAACTATCTGTTTGCTTAGTGGCACCAATCGCTTGTTCTAAAATTGAACCTTGTGCTTCTTCAACACTTGGATCTAGAGTAGTTTGGCTTTCTACGCTCATTCTGACCCCTCCGCACTAGGCTCTTTTTCAAGCTCACCTTTTAGCTTCTGCAGAGAATCAGTATTGTTAAGCACTTCTTCTAAGATGTTTTCCAGATCTTCTGAGCGGTCAACCTTAGTCATTAAGTCACGTAGTTTATTACGGGTGTCCATTAACTTACGTAATGGCTCAACTTGGTTAACTACCGCAGCTGGATCAAAATCTTTCATTGAGCTGAACTCAAGCGCTACTGACATTTGTGAATCGTCATCAGCCAGCTTGTTATCAACTTTAAATTCCAGTTTAGGATTCATTCGCTTAAGTACGTCATCGAAGTTATCACGGTCAATTTGGATAAAACGACGGTCTTTTAGTGGCTTTAAGGCTGCGGTGTTGTCACCCGCAAAATCGCCCATAACACCGACTACAAAAGGTAGTTCCTTTTTAACTGCAGCCCCTTCAGTTTCTACATCATAAGTGATGTGAACTCGTGGCTTGCGTACCCGAGACAACTTGCCGTGGATACTGTCCATATCAATCTCCTTGTTCTTGATTAACACGCAGAGCGCTAAGCACCACGTTAGTCCTGTGATTCCGATGAAATACCAGTCAATCGGAAATAACCGGTCCGAGCATCGTTGTCAGAAATCAGTTCTTGCAATAGATCTGGCAAGCTCATTCCACTCCAACGAACCACTTGTTCAATGGCATAAGCCATTGGCGAGTGAGGCTCGGTTTGCTTAAAGAACTCAGCAATTTTGCCGAGTTGTTGGATCGCGTCTGCGCGATTTCTTAGTTGATTACTGGGTCCTTCTGGCACTGCCTCACCAGACTGTTCATCAGATTCTGTTAGTGTTTCTTCAGTTACCGTTTCAAGCTCAACCGCGCTAAGTTTGTCGGCAGCCAAGTAACGCACTGCCTCCATGCAATCGGTTAAACGCTTAACTATGTGCGAACTAGGTTGTGGCTCACCCACCGCTTCATCCATTGCTGCAGATAACTGCAAATAGGCTTGAGAAGCCGCTTCAATGTCTTGCAGTAATTCTGTGAAAAACGCGGTACTAGTGGCTTTTACTGTAAGGGTGATGTCTTCAAGCTTTACTGCGCCAGAAGCATGGCGCTGGTTGCGCTTAGTTTCTTCTAAACGCTCAACTTCACTGGCTTGTTCAAACTCCCACAGCGAATACGGCTGCTCTTCGATTAGGTCAGTGAGTGGCACGCAGGCAATTGGCATTAACAGAGTGCCTTCGCCGTCGTAGCCGTTTAGGCCAACTAACGGAGCAACACGTGTCACTAAGCCATCTTCGTCCGGGCTTGGATATAAATTTTCCCAATGGTTTTCAATTAAGGTGCGCGCAATATCAAAGCCTTGGCGTAAGCCTTTAAAGCCTTTGCGGCGCACTAAACCTTCGATTAACCAAGCCGCTAACTCTAAGTCTTTACAGCTTTCAACCAGTACTTCAGGTACTTGATTGATAATCGGGTCCCACTCATTAGCAAAGCTAAGTAAGGGTTCGTTATCCACCAAAGCATTACGTTCCGCGGCGCGAGCCGTATTACGCACATCTTTGAGGGTAAAATACGTAGATAATGGCGATGCGTCTAAACGCGGGTCTTCGCCGGTTGGTAAGTCTTCTGACACCGGCTGTGCAAGTTTTTCAAAATCAATATCAGACAATTCTTGAAACATTCGCTTAGCCTCTCACCGAATTACGACGATTAAAAAACACCGGCACGGTGTCATCACAATGCTCTTCTTCGCTATCAGCATCGCTTTGACTCACCTTAACCAGTACACAGCTCACGTTATCGCTAGCGCCTTTTACCAGTGCTGAATGCATTAGAGCCAAGCCAATATCAGAGACGCTATTTGCTTGCATGCACATGGCTAAATCGGTGTCGTTAAGCTCTTTAGTTAAACCGTCTGAGCACAGTAAAAACTGGTCGCCAGGCAATAGCTGACCAGAATTTTGGTCAACGGTGAGTTCATCACTTACGCCAATGGCGCGAGTAATAACATTTGAAAGAGGATGATCTTCCGCTTCAGACTCAGGGATTAAACCTTGCTCCACCATGTCCATTACTTGGCTATGATCGCGGGTTTTACGCTGTAGATGATTTTGGCGCATTAAGTAGATACGGCTATCTCCCACCCATAAGCAATGATAAAAACCATCGCGCACATGCAGTAAAACAGCGGTACTGCCAGCGGTTTTTCCATCTAGGTGTTGCTGCGAAAAATTGATGATTTGCTGGTTAGCTTGCAACAAGGCCTTACGTAAACAATCGATGCTTAAGCTGGCTGCTGGGGTTTGCTCAACACACTGCTTAACACTATCAATCACCATTTGGCTTGCAACATCACCCGCTGCATGTCCACCCATGCCGTCGGCGACTACCCATACGCCTTCTTCACGTAAATCAAGCACAGCATCTTCGTTGTAAGGGCGAACCTTGCCAGGATGGGTTTGCGCAAAACTAACAAAAAATCCATCCATCAGAGTTGGACTAGCTACCATCCCCATTGCTCCCATTGGCCATCTAACATGGCTGAAAATTGGCTCACTAATGGCAAACTTTCGCTCACCAAACTGCACTCAGGAACTAGCTCAGAGCCGTTAGTCCACCAGATGCAGTAACGATCTAAACGCTTACGTAATTGCTGATGCAGTAAATGTTCAGCGCTAATCGCCTGCTCACTTTGCAACACTAATTGCTCGCTCTGCTTAGCATGGTTAAGCAACGGATTGGCGGCTTTGATGCCATCTAACCAATCCAGTTCTGCCACGCTTTCTGCCCAGCGAACTACGTCGGTATCATCATCCAGCAGCTTCAATACTTTTTCTTCGCTTAGCTCGCTCCACTCACGCTGCTGCCAAACGTCAACCGGTACTTGGTTAATCGGTTTGGCCATAGTGAAATAAAAGTGTCGGCCTACTTGGTCAACACTCGGCATTAAGGTGCCAGCAATAGCAGACTCACCACATACCCCAGCGGAGAGAGCAAAGTGCCAAATAGGACTGGTTAGGTAACAATCTAACCAACGCTCGCCTTGCTGCTCACGGCTTACCGCAATAACCGCCTGCAACCATTCACTCCAACTGGCAACAAAATCACTTGGTAAATGGCTTTGAATAAAGTCGCCGCGTGCTGGCACTTTGCCAAAATGACCAAAACCGTTTACAGCGTTACCGGACATGAGAACCTCGCTAAGTCTTTAGACCAGAATGGGTGCATAGCGGTTGTTGGAATCAACTCCAACTGCACTTTGTTCCCCTTAAACTCAATATCCAACACGTTATCTTTACGTGAGTCAGGGCGCTGCTTAGCTAAACCATCAAGCATGCGGAACAAGCCCCAATGCCCTGGGTAAGTCTCTGAAATAGAGTGACCTGATTTAGGCGGCACAAAGGCTAAACGGGTGCTGCGGCTAGAGTCAGTTGGCCAAATAAAGTGAGAGGTACGCTGCGGACCATGGCGATATACCAATTCTTGTTCGCCCAACTCAACCCGGAAGTTATTAATGTGGCCATCTAAGTAAAGCGGCTTAAGGCCAAACTCCACCCGTGGCGTTTGCGAGCCAGGCTCAAAAAATACATCGCGAATACGGCGAGCTTGTTGGAACACTTTTAGTGAGCCTGGGTCGATGCCTACCGAACGCTCTAACTTCCAGTTACGTTTGCTGGTATCAACGGAAGACTTCAAGTAACGCTCAAAGAAGGTATCCATTGTGCCGCCATAACCAAAGAAGCGACCAAAGTCTTTTAGGCGAACTTCATCAGCCGCTTTGCTATCAAAGGGATACTTTCCACGAATCGCGGCGCGGTATTCTTTGTAAACACTGTCTTTCCAAATCGCATTAACATGTACCTGAGCACCACGTTTAGCCAACGAAGAGGTTTGGCTAGACAGCTCGCCTAGCATGGTTGAAAACGGCGCCGGTAAATCTTTGCGAGAGCGACGTAACGCACTAGTAACCGCAGCTTGGCTGTTATCATCCATCAAACTGGTGTAAGCCCGTTTGTTGTTTGACTCAGACAATACTTCTAGATAATCACGCAGTTGCAATAAAGAGACATGCATGCCTTCTAGATCGGCTTCGCTAATGTTCAAGAAGTCTTCAAATTCTGCTTCTACTTCAGCGCCGGGCAAGGCCAATTTTGCCTTGGACATATCGTTTGGTAAGAAGCGGTTAATCCGTGCTTTTTGATTCTTCAAAGCAACATCAGCAACATTGCCAGCCACTTCACCGGCCATTTTAGTGTTGTCACTCATTGCCACTTCGGTAAGACGTAACTCTTTCTGCACAGCCAGAATAAAGCTTTGCAGAGGTCGCTCAGAGCCAGTTAAGTTCTTAGCTAGCACTGCGCCATCTTTCGCTGAAGCGTAAGGGCGAAGTTGCACGTCGGCCAGCAATTGCTCCCACTCAAAAACATAGTCACGGAAGTAACGTTCACTCACCGCTTTAACCACTTCATCACGGGTTGCTTCATCTATCGATAAGCTGTCACCGTATACCCAGCTGTCTTCCATCAAGCGTTTTACAATGCGGTTATTCTCAATGCGGAACAAACCGTGGAAGCCGCTGTAGGTATAAAGGCCAGGAATGCCTTCATGTAACGGCTCACCACTATTGCGGATGAATACTTGGCGACCTTGACGACCAAAGACATCACTCAACCTAAAGTCGGCTACGTGGCTAGACAAAAACTCTATACGTAAACGTTGATAGGCGCGTTCGGCCAAAGGCATACGGGTTAACACGCTACGTGCTTGAGCAATCGCGTTGTCATTAACCGGGATAAGGTTAATTCCTTCAGCAAACAGGTTGCGAGTATGAGCCATTAAATCTTGGCGAAGGCCTTGGTTAATTTCACCTGGTAAACGGCGCTCGTAAAAAATCTCAAACCAGCTATATATTTGTTCAATTTCACGGTGCTCGGCATCGTAAATCATCAAATAGGTTTTTAGCGTTTCGTAGAGGTACTCGAGGTATTCTTCGTTCTCGGCCAGCTCGTGAGTAAGCGACTCAGTTAAGTAGGTCGCAAAGAAACCTTGTAATGCTCGCTGATAGGCCATTTGTGCCGGTTGGCCAATTTTTTCACCCTGATAAAGCCCCATGCGATGAACATCTTCATTCACCAATTGCTGACTAAAACCAGCCGGTAAATCGCGTAATGCATTAAGTGCCTGAACCAAGGTGATTACGTCGGTGTCGGTAGACAAACCAGGTTTAACAATGGCCTTATACTGATCCACAGCTGCTTCGCTGGTATCAACCAATTGTTTGTTCCAACTGTAACTGTTGTACCAAAGCAAACTACAGGTAAGTAAGCTAACCACACAGCCGCCAGCAACAATGCGTCGTGTCCACATTGAATGTTTTTGGTGGTGACGATTCACCGAACCAACAAATTTTTCTGGGAAAATCACGTCTTCAAGCAAACGCTTAATGAAGTAGCCCTTAGTTTCTCCACCTTGCTGTTTTAGCGGTACTTGCCCTAAACCTAATCCGTTTGAGGTTTCGGCCATAACCCGATCAATCGGTTTACCCTCTTGGGTAGCACTCGCAATATACAAACCGCGCAACATCGGCGCTTCTTCAAAGGCATTTGGCGAGAATATTTCTTTTAAGAAATCATCAATGCTCGATTGCAATAGATGCATTTGCTTAGGGAATTCGTACATCAAAGTACGCTTATCAATATCGCGCTCTTGCTGTAAACGAACGTTTAAGCGAGTTTGAATGCGTTTCAAAAGACCGTGGAATTCACGATTAAATAAACCCACTACACCAGTGTCAGCATTCTCAGCAGTAAGCGGGAAAGTAATTCCCCAAATTTGCTCACGTTCGTTAGCGTTTAAGTCGGCGAAAAATTCACTAAAGCCGGCAATCAAGTCAGCTTTAGTAAGCACCACATAAACCGGGAACTGCATACCTAATTGGTTCTTAAGCTCCTGAATACGTTGCTTAATCGCACGCGCATGTAAGTTGCGCTCGGTACGAGTTTGTTGAATTAGGCTAGCCAAGCTAACGGTAACAATTGCGCCGTTAATCGGACGTTTAGTACGGTATTTTTTAAGTAGACCTAAAAAACCTAACCAAGCTCGAGAGTCTTTAGCGCTGTTGCTGTCTTGGGTGGTATAACGGCCAGCGGTATCAATAAGTACCGCTTTGTTAGTAAACCACCAATCACAATGGCGGGTACCACCAACACCAGCTAATGGGTCATCACCTAGCTTGTCTTTTAGTGGAAACTCTAAACCTGAGTTTTGCAGCGCGGTAGTTTTGCCAGTGCCAGGAGGGCCGATCATAATGTACCAAGGAAGCTGATATACACCTTGGCCCTTAGCCAAACTTGAATTTTTAAGTACGTCTAAAGCGGTAACCACGCGCTCGCGTAAGGTTTCTACCTCACGACGGCTTTCTTCGTCATCGCCATGCTCATCTTGACCATCTAGTAACGATTGCACCGCTTCTTGATTTTGCTTAGTGCTACGAACGTGCTGCCAAAACTGATAGATAATGCAGATTAATGCCAGCGTAATGATGGTGAACCATCGAGCACTGGCGCTACCTAAAGGCTCGGCACCTGCAATCGCAATCAATGGTCCGCCAAACCAGATCAAAAAGGCCAGCGCCAAAAAACCCAGCAAGGTGATTGCCCATTTAGATTTAAGCATTTGTACTAAGCGTTGAAAAAACAAACTGTTAAACATTTCTCAATCCTTTAAGTTTGCTTAATAAAGCAAATCAATCTCTACTCGACGGTTCAACGCACGCTCAGATTCGGTGTTGTTACTCGCTCGAGGATCTGAATCACCTCGCCCTTCTGGCCATAAGCGCCCTTGTAGCAAGGTGCCTATCGACATACTGTTGGCAACGGCAGTGGCGCGAGCCAAAGATAAGTGCCAATTTGAAGGGTAGCGACTAGTGAAAATAGGTTGGTTATCGGTGTGACCGGTAATCAGCACTCGGCCAGTGGTGGACTCAAGCGCCCGCGATAGCTTTTGCAGAACAGGAACTACCGAAGACTTCACTTCGGCGCTGCCAGGGCTAAATAGTTCACTTGAGTTGATAGTGATCCGAATACGGTCACTCAGCGGTACAATCTCAAGCAACTGGCGGTCTACTTCCGTTTGCAAGCGCTGTTGCAGCATCAATACTTGTTGTTCATCAACTTCAGCAGAATTGGTGGTGGTGCTTTCCCAGCGGGCTAAAGTATTAATTTGATTAAACACTTGGTCTGAGTAGCTGTTAATGAAATAGCTACAAGCCATATAGATAGACAACAGCAATACACCAAATATTGCGGCAATCACCCAGATCGGTAATCCACCATTAGCTTCACTGCCGATGCTGACACTGGCTTGGCTTTTAGGAGAAAGCTCAATATCGGCTTCGCCATGAATAGCTTGTAAACGTTCAAAAGCCTGCTGGCGATATTCTTCAAGTTTGTCTTGGCCGCGTTCTTCTACGCGCATTTTGCCAACAAAACCGAGTGACAAGCACAAGTATTGCAGCTCAAGCAACTGAGGCTTGGCGTGCGGTGCAGCGAGGTTTTCATCTAACAAGGTAAAGAAGTGTTCGCCGCCCCACGTTTGCGAATGAAACGTAGACAACAGGCTATCGCTGGCCCACACCGACTGGCCACCCCAGTTGGTGTTTAATACCGTTTCATCAATGAAACAACATACGCAGTAGCGAGAAGCTTCAATGATTTCGGCGCTCACCTGCTGGTGACGTAAGTTGGCTTCGTAGTCACGAATTTTATCGATACAAACCTGACGCAATGAAGCGATGTCACCGTGTTTTACGGTGCAACGAATCTGTCCCACCATCGACAAAAGTGCACTAGCTTCATCAATTAGCGGGTTATCGCCAAACTTTGGCAATTGCACACCACGCTCTTTGTTTTTGGAAGGCGTAATCACTACGGTGCATTCAGCCTCTGCTGCTGAAGCTGCAATTTTGCCCAAGTCGCTTACTGGCTTATTGCCACCGCGACTCCCAGGTCGAGGCTTCATTACTGTCACTTCTGACATCTTATTTCATCCTTGGAACATTGATTACTGGCTAATTGCCCAAATTTGCATTTCAAGCTCGGGATAGTTACCCGACAGATGGATGGCTACGCCACCACTGGCACTAAGCCGTGACCAGTAATCGTTGCTTTTATCCAATTTGAAATAGTGAAAGCCGGCGTGATATGGAATTTGTCGCGGCGCTACCGGTAAGCCAATGGCTGAAATACCTGGCAATTGGTTATTCACCAAATCTCGAATGTGTTCAACCGGCCCGATTTTCACTTGAGCAGGGAAGCGCTTGCGCAATTCATCCGGGCTGATATTGGCGTTTACCGCTAACACGAATTCGGCGCGTTCTAATAAACCTTTGTCTTGAACTTGGGCGATCCGGATACCGTAGTTGGTTTCGTCCAGTGCAATTTGTACTGCCGTTTGCTCCAGTACCATGCTCATAAACTGGTTAAGCACCACCATCACATCGCCAAATACACGGGTGAGCTCATCATGTTGATAACCTGGAAGTTGTGGAGCCCGTTTATCTTTGCTAGAAAATGTAGCTAACTCGCCCGCTAAACCCGCTAACTCCTGGAACAATCGTTCTGGGTGTAAGCCGTTAGTTGCTAGAATGTGAGCAATCAATGCGTCGTAACGGTTTAATAACTGCAACATTAAAAAATCGGCAATTGAGCTGGCACTGCCCTGGCCTGCGCCAATACGTGCAGCTAAGGCTTCAGCACGTTGGCGTAACATGCCATGCACTTCGGCCAATTGTTGCTTAAGCACCGAGTTAGCTTGCGCATTTAAACTTGCGGGAATAAATTTCTCGTCGAGGCTAACTTGCCCCTCTTCCGAAACTTCAATGATCTTAGCGATAGCTAAGGTGTCGTAGCCCGATAAGTTGTCACTTTCTAACTTAAGCTCAAAGCCAGCCTGGGCTAGTTGCAACACTTCCACCGCGTCGTTACCAATGTTGGTATCTACCACTTCATGATCAACAAAACGGTAGCGAGTCACACTACGACCTTGTGCCGATACATTCAGTCCATTGGACTTTTCGGTAGGTAACGCCAAATACACCAACTGATCTCGAATACTGCTGTCCAGCGATAACGCTTCAGGCAAAGGATCACGAGTGGGGCTAACCATTGCCGCACCATCTTGCAAACACGCGCTAATACTACTTAAGCCGAATTTACCGTTACTTAGTAGGGAGCGGTCTACACTTAGCTCTGTTACTCCCCAGTAGTAGCTGGATTGCTGCAACAAATTCTGCTGCAACTGAAAATTCAAACTGCGTTCTTGCTGCTGAAAGTGTTGAGGACGCAAAAACATCCCCTCGCTCCACGCGACACGACAAAAGTCACTCATGTTTAATCCCGAAATACTGCTTATGGATTGCCAACAAATACAGCGAGCTCACCTACGTGAACATCAAAGGTTTTGTAATTAGTAGGGTCGACAGTGACCACTTCACGCCAGCTGGCGGTGTCAATGTCTCGGTAGGCGACAAGCACGCCGGCATAACGAACGCCAGGCGATAAAGAAAGCTTGTATTCAAATTGGCTACCGGGTTCAAACTCAAACTCGGTGCGATTGATTAGATCAGGGCCAAGCACTTGTGAAGCGTCATCGTACAAGGCGAAGAAATCTTGGCTATCAAACAAGGTGCGTGAAGACAGCTCAAATACTTTAACCACTACAGGCGAAGCTCGGCCGGTGATATCTGGGTTAACATTGTTGGCTACATGAAACTGTAGCTTTGAATATGGTTCGACTACGTAGTTGGCTACAGTACAGCCCAACATTGACATACTCAGTAGCACACTAAGTAATAATTTCCCTACTTTGCTCATCGTTGTCCCTTTTGCTCTATGCTTTTTAAGGTTGATTCATAAGCCTTGGCAAAATCTTCCATGTAGAAGGCATTGCTGTTTTGGCTAAACTCATTTTCCAAATCACTGTAGATCGAACAGTAACGGTTCCAGCTTTTATGCTTTTCAATTGCCGAATACATCTTGGCAATCCCTTTGGCGTTCTGATCTTTTGATTCTATCGATTTAGGGTCGAGCAGCTGCATAACACCTGCTACTGCACCTTCAACCCCAGATAACAGCGCATACTCATGGCGCTCTAAATCGATAAACGCTTCTTTAACGGCTCGTTCTGGAGGTAAAAATCCAGCCGTTTTGCGTTGTAATAAGTTATGAATGGCATCTTCGGCATTAGTAGAAAACTTAAGCGGGTTGTTTTCATTCCTTCTGAAAGTCGTTTGATTGATGCGACTGTTCTCTTTAAAGGCTGCGCGATTGTGTAAGGTATTCATGATGCCATCAAGGGAGTCGCGAGTTATCACGCCCAACTGATGCCACCAACGTACAGGGTTATCCTGAGAAACTAGCTCGGGAGATATTCCCATTCCTTCCAAAAATGCGGCCAGATGAGCTTGCTCATCTGCGCTAGAATACTGTGCTTTAACGGCAGCTGCAGGCGCTGCCGGAGTAGCTTGCTTGGTAGTAGCAGCTGCAAAAGCGAGTGGATCATTGGCCATTGTATTTGCTACTGCAGCAACTGGCTCTGCTACCGCAGGCTGCTTAACTTCAGGAACAGCAGCACTTGGCACGGCAGCGGGTTGCTGCGGAGCGCTAACGGCAACGGGTTCTTGTGGAGCGGGACTGGCAAACAAAGCATTCCAATCTTCCGGAATGCTGGACTGCTCATCATTCATCGATTGCGGCAATGCAAAAGCGTCATCAAGATTGGCATTAAGCTTAGCGTCTAAACTACTGCTGTTGTTTGCAATAAGCTCTGGTTCAGCCAATACACCAAAATCTTCTTCAAGATTAGTTGCTGGCATTGCAGCGGGAGCTTGAACAGTAGGAGCAGCTGTGGCTACCTGAGCAGAGCTTGGCGCTTGCTGAGCAATAGCTTGAGCGGATATCGCCACTTCTATTTCGTAGTCGCCAATTGCTAAGGTATCACCGTCGTTAAGCTGATAAGGCTGGTCTTTTGCTAAGGCCTCTACCGAGCGGTTAACAAACACGCCATTGGTAGACGTATCGTATAGCCAAAACTGCCCATTGTTTGACTCAATACGCGCGTGACGACTAGAGATAACTCTTTCTGGATCGAGCAAACACCAAGAGCATTGGCTTGCCCTACCAATGGTAATAACTGACTCCCCTGACGTAGTAGAGAGCGTCTTCTTCTCTTCCACACCAGAGGTAAATCTGTGATAACTAATCACAGATAAACTCAAATTCATAATCTTCCGTCCCTTAGAAGTCTTTTTATTTTGAGAAGAACCCATTCCCTCAAAAACACTAGTGATTTAGATATCACTAGAAAAAGAGCCGCTATTATTACACTTAATAAATAATCCAATCAATAGAGATTATAATAATTTTAACAATAAAATTTTTCTGGCTTTCTTTGTGTTTTGATATTTTTATTGTTAGCATCCAAGCCTTTGTTTTAGCTGCATTGAGTGTCGGATTTCTTTACAGTGAACAAAAAACAAACAAACGCAATAGTCATTTTAAATAACATGAATATTGTTCTTGTATGGCTACAAGTAATTTAAAAGCAATATAAATAACAAGATCTAAAGAATTCTAAATAAACGGTAAAATTTAATTAATATATTTGTCATGCATTATTAAAGTAATGTATATGGCTAGCGAATTAGGGTAGTACTCATGGATGATGCAAACAAAGATCAAGCTGCTTCGCCAAACACCAAGGCTGAAAATAAAACTGCAAGCTCAACGGCATCAGATAAAACCGTTGTAAACAACACCGAAACAGCAACAAGCAAAAAAACCAATGCACGCTCCAACAAAGAGCAAGTGATAAATCGGGTGATTAAAAAGCGCTACCAAATCGAAGACCTAGTGGGTCATGGTGGCATGTGCGATGTTTACCGAGCAAAAGACTTGTTGCTAGAAGCAGCTGGTGACAGCCAACCTTATGTAGCCATCAAATTGCTGCAGAAAGAATTTCATGACCAGCCAGATGCTGCTCGAATTCTTATCCGAGAAGCACGCAAGACTCAGCGCTTAAGCCACCCAAATATCATCCGAGTACATGACTTCGGGGTAGATCAAGAAGATTACTACCTAGTTATGGAATGGTTAGACGGGCAAACACTTGATGAAGTCATTAAAAGTCATCGCCCCAATGGCCTTACCTTTAAAAGCAGCCTAGCGCTGCTCACTCAGTTAACCTCGGCGCTTCGTTATGCCCACCAAAATGGCGTAGTACACGCCGATTTAAAACCGGGTAACATCATGTTATCGCGAGATGGCACCATTAAGATTTTTGACTTTGGTGTATCTCGCGCACTCAACCTAAATGCCGATCAATACGCTGCCGACAAACCTGAAGAAACGTCACCAGTTAGCGGATTTACACCAACTTATGCCTCGCCAGAGTTGTTAGATGGCGCCGCACCAAGCATTGCAGACGACGTATTTGCGTTTAGTTGTATTGCCTACGAGTTGTTGTCGAGTAAACACCCCTTCAATCGCAAAACCGCTAACCAGGCGGCTAAAGAAAACATTACTCCTAGTAAGCCAAAGCATGCGCCTTTGTTACGTTGGGGTAAGTTGAAGCGCGGTCTCAACTTCAATTTGAAACAACGAGTAACCGATTTAGACCAAATCGAAAAAAGCCTTACCCAAAGCTTTTTAAAGCCCAGTTTAAGTGTGATTGCCATTGTTGGTGTTGCCGGTGCGCTCAGTTATGGTTTCCAACAAATGGATGGTCAGCTAAAGCATAGCCAACAGGAATTAAGCCGACTACAGCGGGAGAACTCAGCCAATCAAGACTTAGTGAGCTTAAGCCCGCAGCAGTTTTTGCCTATGCTAAATACCATTCCGGCAAAACAGCATGTGCCAAAACAAGCCTTGCTAAGAGACAAGCAACGTTTGGTGATCGATTTCTACGAGAAACAAATCGACGATTTACTTAATAATCGCCAAAACGCTTACCCTGATTATTACGCTACCCAATCTTTGCTGCAGGAAGTAAACCGCATTTACCCAGATTCATACAGCTTGGCCTTAATTGCTGAAGACGTGAACCAAGGGTGGATGGGCACGGTTGAAGCATTGGTTCAGCGACTCGACTTACATTTAGAGCAAGGTCGTTATCAACATAGTGAAGATGGCGATGACGTTTACACGATTTACCAAGATTTACTGCAAGTGAGAACTGACTACCAGTTTGCGCCTAACGAAAAATCTGAACAGGTATTTACTCAGTTATTTGATAAAGCGGCCGACCAACTTGATGTGGTTGCTTTAGCGCAAATGATTGAAACAGGTGAAACCTTCTTCGCCAACAGCGAACAACAGCAAGAGCGTATTGCTCGAGCACTTGAGCTAAAAACTGCCATTGCTGCTATGGCTAGTTACAAACAAGCTATCGCCGATGAGCAAGAAGCAGAGTTTCCCTATCAAGCTGCTGAAGTGTTTTACCAAAACCACTTTAGTCAATTACAAGAGCGTATCAATGGCCTTACTCGGGTGAAAACCCTAGATAAAATGGCCAAAGAAGTAGACAGCATGGCTAAAGACTTGCCCGACGATTTTTCTCACTTAGTTGAAACTCGTCAAACAATGGCCAACAAATACCTTCGCTTCTCTGATTACTTGCTGAAAAAACGCCGCACCAAAGAAGCTGGCGCAGTAATGAAGAAAGCCCAAGACTTGATGACGAAAGTGCAAAATGCACGAGTGGCAGATAATGCCTAGCAACGCTGTTGCCCGTTAGTTCAAAATAAAAAGGCCGAGAAATCGGCCTTTTTTCATTTCGCTGCGCCCGTATCTTATCTCTTTTCAGCCAAAACTAGAGCCCTTAGCTTCGTTAGCTATCTGCGGATAAAAGCCATTACCTTTTAATGGTTTACGAAAAAACCACCCACTAAATCCCCTTTCAGAATGTAGCCATACTCAGGTCTTTTAACATGTATAAAAGGTGTTCAAAAACGCGAGAATGCTCACAGTACACCATAGTTAAATTATATAATAATACAATTAATCTGGAGAGACGTTATTAGTAACTAAAGGGACTACCTATGCGCATACAAAACAAATTAGCTTTAAGTGCCACCATGTTTACTGCTTGTTTAGCATTTTCGGCTCAGGCCTATGTTCAAGATCCGCAGCTTACCGAGTACCGTGCAGATAAAGGTAAAAGCTCGGTTTGGTTGTCTCATGAAGACTCAAGTGGCGGCTTAGGAGATGTTGGTAGCTCTAAAGATAGTGCCTTTGGTGACGAGGGTTCTTCTCGTTTTCGTTTTAAGCGAGACGTATCAAACCATGACTTCAACTCTAAACCGGGTTTAAGCCAAATTGTTAGTGGTTTACCTGCCAATACCGATATGAGTTTCTCACTGTATTACTGCGACAAAAAAGGCGCTAACTCTCCTACTCAATTACACTTTGGTGTTCGCGAAGTGATCCCCAATGCGCCTTTGGCAGGCACCGTGTTAGCAGATGCTAAAGCGCACGTAAAAGACCTAGCACTTGCACCTCAAGGCGATAATAAAAAGTGTTTCAGACAGGTCGCGGTAGATTTCAACACTGGTAACAATACCCAAGTGGAGATATTTAGCTTATTAGAAGTCGACACTAGCCAAGAACTTAGCTTAGACAAAGAACTTGAAGTTCGAGTCGATGGGTTCGCAGTAGAGAAAAAGTAACCTCGATATTCTAAGCGTAGTGACGGCTTTCCTCGTTTAAGCCATCACTATGCTTATGCCAGATCTGATCCTCAAAATCCCGCATACATTTTATAGATTCAACCGATCCATGAAACCGGTTACAAATGTTTTATCACATCAGGCAATGTTTATTCATTTAGAAAAGCGCCATTTGTAAGATCCTGGTCACAAGCCATTAACAATTACACCGATCAAGCTCACAGACACTTAACCTTAGGTGGTGATTTTGTAGCCGCCGCTGGAAAATTAAAGTGAGAGAAACATTCAGATTTTAGATTTAAACAACTGAAATAAAACAAAAAATCAGATTTAGAACCCTTTTTTAGCGGCTGACTACGAGTTAGCACAGCTAATCAAACTAAATGCGAGAGATATATGGACATACAAAAACCGCAACTCAGCCTGCTACGCTGCGCACTCATTGCTGGAGCAAGTTTAATAGTCAGCAATACTTACGCTGCAGGAAAGCCAAGCATACCTGTTGATGGTAAACGCTTATTTATTTTAGGTCAGGACCAAGTCTCTATCGAGCAATACATGGCCGACCCTTCATTACCTCGACCACATGGTTTTACCATGTACACCACCCTCACCCGCGGGGCGACCGAAGACGTCACCAACTACTGTTTTAAAGGTTTAGATGGCTTAAAAAACCTCGACAACTACAACTCCAATCAAGCCCAAGGCTGTGCCGATAGTGAGCGCCGAAACCAATGGGGATCAGGAGTACAAAACGCGCAATGGGTGATTGAAAACTATCAACCTGAAGTAGTAGCACTTGGCATGTTTTGTCCTGGAAACGCGCAAGCACCCAGCTTATATAACGACGGCGCTTATGACGACCTGTTAATTGAGTTAGCGGATTTTTTCAAACTTCACAATGAAACCGGTTTCTTTTTGCGAACCTGTTACGAGTTCAATGGCGATGCCCATGGTTTAAGCTTCGAACATTTCCGAGGCATCTTTAAACATGTACGCAGCTTTTTAGACGCCCAAGGAGTGACTAACGTCGCTCATGTTTGGCAATCAGACGCCTACCACGGAACTGGACGTCCGAGTAACCAGGCTCTGGGCAATACCGAACAAGGCTATTGGCCCGGTAAACAATATGTAGATTGGGTGGGGGTATCGCAATTTAACAGTGATATTAACGAAGAAGCCGAGATTGCCGAAATTGAAGGCTTACCGCTGTTTATTGCCGAAGTTACTCCACATGGCGATCTAGGTGTGCAGTACGACTACAAACTTCCCTTCAATTCGAGTCAGCAAGTCGCTCAAGGCAGCGCCAACCCAGTAACTATCGTTAATAATCTCGATTGGTTTACTGAAAAAAATACTGAAATCATGCGTACAGTCAATAAAGCGTGGCATTACATCAACGCAGACTGGACCGCTCAACCACAATGGGAAAGCGCTGCCGACCAAGCGGGTGCTAACTTCTTTAAATACACCGACTCTCGTGTGCAACAAAATCCTGAAATTAAGCAGCATTTTATTGATTTAGTCAGTTCAGAAAATGGCTTTATCTTGGCAGGGGAGCAAAACAATGGCCCGGTGTTCTCAAATTGTTCTGCACAGCCAAGTAGCCCAATTAACCAAGGACAAGATCTCAACTACAGTTGCACCATTGTTGATAGCCCAGAGGGAGTAAGTCTAGTTGACCTAAACATTAACGGTATTGCCTACCCTAGCCAAAACCTTGGCAATTCAGTTTATAACTGGACTATCGTCGCTAGCGACTTACAAGCTGGCAGCAATAATCTAACGATTACAGCCGTAGACACAGCAGGCTCTAGCAGTAACCACAGTGTTAATCTTGAAGTGATTAGTGCCAATACCCAAGTGGCAATTCAAGCCAGCGGCAATATCGAAATTGTGCGTGGCCAATCGACAGAAGTAACTGTGAGCGCTAGCGACAGTGATGGCATAGCCTCAGTTAGCTTGCTGGTAAATGGTCAAAGCCAAGCAAACTTGGTAGCAACTACCGCGCCCTATGTTTTTACTCTTGCCAGCCAAGTTGATGGTAACGATGTAAGCAGCATTCAAGCATTAGCCACAGATACCACTGGCGAAACCACTTTAAGTGAAGTGGTTAACGTAGTAATTAAAGATGCACCTGTAGTAGAGCCAAAACCAGCTTTTGGCATTAGCTATGTAAACGACACCACCATGCGTGTTTACCACCTTGATGAAGGCTGGACTGCAACTTGGAACTACTTATGTATTAACGGTGATTGTCGCCCAGCTACGCTAGAAAATGGCGAATACTACCGCGAAGTAAGTGCCACTTTAGGCCAAAGCTACGACATCGAGTTTAAAGTTCAAGATGCGGTACTGAGCCAATACATTGTGAGCGATACAGCAGTATTTGAACAAGGCACAGGTGGTGGCGAAACGCCACCTAGCAATCAACCACCGACTGTGTCTGTATCCGCTCCTAACGGTTCGCTAAACGAAGGTGATAATGTCACTATCACCGCAACAGCTAACGACAGTGATGGTTCGATAAACTCAGTCAACTTTTACCTTTCAGCACCAGGTGAAAATGAACAGCTGTTAGCCAGCGATAACGCTGCCCCTTACCAAACAAACATTACCAACCTAAGCGCTGGCACTTATCAATTACGTGTTGTAGCCAGCGATAACCAAGCGGCCACAGCAAGCGATAGCACAAGCTTTACAGTGAGTGCTAGCGAACAACCTGAAGAGCCTACGGAAGAATTTGGCATTAGCTATATCAATGACAATACCATGCGGGTTTACCATGTTGATCAGGGCTGGACGGCTGACTGGAACTACCTATGTATTAATGGCGATTGCCGCTCAGCAAACTTAGACAACGGCATCTACTATCGCGATGTTTCTGGTGCACTCGGCCAAAGCTACGATCTAGAGTTTAAAGTTCAAGACAATAGCCTAAGCCAATTTATTGTTGAGCGAAAAGGCGTAGTGTTTTTAGCAGGCAATACACCGCCTAGCAATCAAGCTCCAAGCGTTAGTTTAAGCACTAGCCCAAATACCGTGCTTACTGGTGAAACACTTGCTTTAAGCGCGACAGCAGAAGACCGCGATGGCAGCATAACAAGCGTGCGGTTTTACGCTGCAGCACCCAACGCAACAGAAAGCTTAATTGCAGAAATCAATAGCAGCCCATATACAACAACCATTAGCAATGTGATTGCTGGCGTTTATCAACTTCGTGTAGAAGCTAGCGACAATGATGGTGCCACTGCAGAAGATTCTGCAACAATAGAAGTACAAGCAGGCAGCCAGCCAAGCATTAATTTAACTGGCCCAGCAACGATTAAGCAAGGCGAAGACTGGATTATTACGCCAAGCCTTGCCAACTGGCCTATCGCCGAAGGCGAGCAACACTTCCACTTAGTTATTGATGGCGAAGACTTAGGGCCTCAGTATTCAAGTGCAGCCTTCACCATTAGTAACCTAGAGGTAGGCCCTCATACAGCAGTAACAAAATTAGCCAACGCTGACCACAGCTTTACTGGAGTAGAAGCGAGTTTGAGTGTAAACGTTGAAGCCTTTATCAACGACACGGTAACTTTAGTTAATGACCCGGTATTAGGTAATTACCTAAGTGCCGGAAGCGATGCCAGCCAGCCAGGGCTAACGCTTTACACCTTTGATGTTGATAATGCAGGTGTCAGCCAATGTAATGGTAACTGCGCCACCACCTGGCCTCCATTTATCGTGAACTCAGCCAGCGAGATTAAAGCCCCAAGTGGCGTAAGCGGATTAGGTGTTAGTGCCCGTCAAGATGGCAGTTTACAACTCACCTTAAACAATGAACCGCTTTACTACTTCTCTGGAGACAACAACCCAGGCGATACCTCCGGCCACGGCATTAATAGCGTATGGTGGGTGGCAGACTTGCCTAGCGCAAGTTTCGCCGACAATACTTGGCAGAAATCGGTAGTGCCAGCCTGCGCAGATATGTACAGCGGAGGCTCTATCCCCATCTATGGTTACCATATCTATACCCAGAATAACCAAGTGATCTTCCAAGCAGGCTCTGAACTAGCCAGCAAAGTATGGGGAAGCAATGCCCGTACGGTATTCTTCCGCAACAATAGCGAAGGCCGATTAAAACTGCTGGGTAGTGTTGAAGCTACGCGTAACGGTGACAGCGCAGCCATGGCCGTGCCTAGTGATTGGCTCACTGGCAACAGCGTTTACTACGTGTCTTTTGAGCGCCTAGTCACACCACTAGAAAATGAGTTAGGTGATGCGCTTGCTTACCACGACAGTGCCTTATATGGCTTAAACAAAGGCTGCGTGAATGGTGCTTACACCGGCGAATCAGAAGACTTTGCCGGCTGGTTACGCTTCCAACACCCACAGGGATTTTTTAACGACCATAACGTATTTAACGAGCGTATCGATCCCGTCAACCAAAGCGCTGGCCATTTTAAAAATGTTCCACGTTTCACGATAAGTTTGTTACAAGACGAACCCGGTAAAGACTTGTTGTTCCAAGTGGATTTAACTTACGAGTCTTACTCAACGCTCGACTCAACCATTGATATTACCTGGTCGGGCATTGAAGGTAGCGAAGAACGTGCCGGCGGCGGTAGCCCTCGCCATTCTCTAAGCAATCAATGTGTACCAAGCGATGCCAGTGGCAACATCGCCATCTGTAACCTTGGTCAAGGCCTGTCTTATGGGCAAAACATTGACTGGGAACTACGCGTTATTCCAAAAGACAGCGCCGACTTTAACCTTTACACGCAAATGCTTTACTACGTGAAAGGCCATGGTTGGGCAAAAGAATCGAGCGATCCACGCGCCTTACTCGGTGGCGAGGCAAGTATCGATGCCTTTGGTGCTAACGAGTTTGAACGCGCAGCCGCATTTATGCAGCACGAGCACACTTCATCGTTAAAAGTCGTTCGAGACTTTGTAGAACAACACGAAGATTTGCGCGTAAACATTGGCGACGATGTTAATCCAGGCTTTAACACCTGTGAAAGCTGTCATATTAACGATGGCCGTAGCCAGGTGATATTTGATGTCCCCAATGTTGGGCCACGTATTGCGCCGCCACTTATTGGTTTGGGTTTGTTAGAGCAAGTTAACTTTGCCGGTAAAGCAGGTTTTGGCTGGGAAGGTAATCGTGCCACAATTGAAGACTCTGTGCGTTTTGCCCTAGCAACCGACTTTGGCGTGAGTAATCCAGACGCCATCATGGTGGAACGCCTCACCAACTACAGCCAATTTGTTGGGGTGCCACAGCGCGATAAAAGTTTGTTGTTTGATGCCGATGTATTGGCCGGCGAAGAGTTGTTCAACAACGCTATGCAATGTGGCAGCTGTCATACCGAAACACAAATAACCCAACAAGGGAATGTGATTCGCCCCTATTCGGATTTGCTCACACACGACCTTGGTGATGGCTTGTTTAGAACCGCGCCACTGTGGGGTTTAGGCCGCACCGCTGATGTTGCCGCATTTAGCATGGACATGATCGTAAATGGCCAGAAAAATGCTGCTCATGCGGTCGCGCAGCGTGAATCTCGCCCAGCCGACGAGAGCACGGTGCTATTTATGCACGATGGCCGCGCCAAAGGTTTAGACGCAGCAGTGCGCGCGCACAATGGTGAAGCCAGCGCAGCACGAGAAGCTTTTGAAACGGCCACACCAGCAGAGCAAGCGCAATTGCTGAAGTTTTTGCGCTCGCTGTAGTGAGCATAATTTAAGCTAGCCCCCGTTTTTGCTTATTCACATCAGCAAGAGCGGGGCTTTTTAATAGGAGCATGTAATAATGCTTGCAACATCAAATAGCCGCCAGCCATTTCATAGCCAACCGCTAAGAGAGCGCCTAGTGAAAAAAATTGCCGTATTCGCCGATGTACAAAACATCTACTACACCTGCCGAGAGGCCTACGCTAAACAATTTAACTACCGTAGGTTATGGCAACAATTGCAAGAGCAGGGCAGCATTGTAGCAGCCTACGCTTACGCCATTGATCGCGGCGACAATCAACAGCTTAAGTTTCAAGATGCGTTAAAACACATTGGTTTTGATGTAAAGCTAAAACCCTTTATCCAGCGCAGTGATGGCTCAGCTAAAGGTGATTGGGATGTAGGCATTACCATTGACGTGCTAGAGGCTGCACGCGAGGTAGACATGGTTGTATTGCTATCTGGCGATGGCGATTTTGCCATTCTGTTGGACAAAATAAACCAAGACTATGATGTAGAAACACTGGTGTATGGTGTGCCTAGCCTTACCGCTCATGCCTTGATCAACTCCGCCAGTTTATACCAAGCCATCGAACAACCGCTGCTCCAATAGCAGCTCAATCCACTCGGTTTTTAGCAGTTTTCGCCGCTTACTGTTCCCACGCGTCACCAACACTTCTGACAAAAAGTCTCCTTAGCGTGAAAAACTTGCTATTTTTTACCCAATTGTTCGCGTTTTCGGCTATTATCGCGCCCCCAATGCTAAAGCAGCAGCGGTAACACTTTTATTTTTCCCTCGAAGAGGACGCCATTGTGAGCCAAACAGATTTTTCCACTCTTGCCCTACACCCCGATCTACTTAAAAACTTAGAGACTCTGGGTTATAGCTCAATGACGCCGATTCAAGCGCAAAGCCTACCGCTGATTTTGGACGGTAAAGATGTGATTGCCCAAGGTAAAACCGGCTCGGGCAAAACTGCTGCCTTTGGCCTAGGCTTGCTAAATGCCTTAGAGGTAAAACGCTTTCGCATTCAAACCTTAGTATTGTGCCCGACTCGCGAACTGGCCGATCAAGTGGCCAAAGAAATTCGCAAACTGGCGCGCAGCATTCACAACATTAAAGTGCTTACCTTATGTGGCGGCATGCCTTTTGGCCCGCAAATCGGTTCTTTAGAGCACGGCGCGCACATTGTAGTGGGCACGCCAGGGCGTATTGAAGAGCATTTACGCAAAGGCACATTACGTTTAGACAACGTTAAAAACTTAATCTTGGATGAAGCCGATAGAATGCTGGAAATGGGCTTTCAATCGGCTATTGATGCGATTATTGAGCTGGCTCCTAAGCAGCGCCAAACCTTGTTATTTAGTGCCACTTTCCCCGAGCAAATCGAAAGTATCGCCAACAATATTATGCACCAGCCAGTGCGAGTAGAAGTGGCCAGCACCCACGACAATAGCTCTATTAGCCAACACTTTTTTAAAGTAGATGATAATGAACAGCGCATGCTAGCTTTGCGTTTATTGCTATTACAACATCGCCCTAAATCCAGCGTTGTGTTTTGCAATACCAAGCGAGAAGCTCAAGAAGTGGCCGATGAACTGAGCTTACTCGGTTTTAGCGCTTTAGCCCTACATGGTGATTTAGAGCAGCGCGAACGAGACCAAACCTTAGTGCAATTTGCCAACAACAGTGCGGCAATTTTAGTGGCAACCGACGTAGCAGCTCGTGGCTTAGATATTGACTCTTTAGATGCAGTATTCAACTACCACCTAGCGCGCGATACCGAAGTGCATGTGCACCGCATTGGCCGAACCGGTCGTGCCGGCAGCAAAGGTATTGCCTGTTCTTTCTTTAGCGATAAAGAGCACTATAAAGTGGCCTTACTAGAAGACTACCTTGGCCGCAGCATTAATGATGAAGAGCTTCCATCAATGGCTTTGCTTAACAAAAAGCCAGCCGCACCACTTATGGCTACCTTGCAAATTGATGGTGGTAAAAAGCAAAAAGTGCGTGCAGGAGATATTCTTGGCGCACTCACCGGTGAAAATGGCATTGCAGGCGCACAAGTAGGCAAAATTAACTTGTTTGATAACCGCGCCTATGTGGCTGTAGAGCGAGAAGCACTTAAACGTGCACGCAAAAAACTGGAAGACGGTAAAATGAAAGGACGCTCTTTTAGAGTTCGCCACCTGCCTTGCTAATAGTTGCCAACAACTCGCCAGTTTTTCCTGGCGAGTTGTTTAGGGTCTGTTGATCTTTGCTGATGGTTTTTGCAGCCATTTAGGCAAGGCAGTGAGTGTGCAGTTAAGTGGACTTAATAATCACTCGCTAACGCTGAATAAATGGCTAAGAAATGCTGCCCGAAGGGTTCGGATAAGCGAACTTTACTCTTTGTTAAGCACTTCTTACTTAGCCCACTAGGCTTCTAAGTGCTCGCCGCGATTAAAGCCCGCTTATCTCGAACAAAATTTCAACACCAAAGATCAACAGCCCCTAATAAGTATTGTAATTAAATACTAGGCTGCCGCCTTTCAGCACACTGCCATAATTAAACAGCAAACCTATACTCACATTATCTAGCCAACCCTCGCCATAAGCGCCTGTTCCCATTAACAAATCAAAGCCAAACTCGTAATAATGCGGTGTTTGAAAGGCCTCGTTAGTATTCCCCCCTAGATCTACACGCGAAGCAGAAAGCTGCCCGGCAAAAGAAATATCCAACATGCGCCCAATAGGATGGGAGTAATACAGCGTATTTCGCCAAGAACTGGCCGCAATGTCTACTTGGTGGGAGGGCACATCAGCGCCAAAGCTTTCACCGTACATATAAGCAAAGCGCGAACGGTACTTAAGTTTGTGTTTGGTCCAACGCTTTTGATACTGCAGGGCTAGACTGGGCTGTAACATCCAAGCGTTCAGCGAAAAGTTAGTTAACACTCCATCGAATATCGGCTGAAAAATCTGACTAATCGAACTGTTGTAAATGTACTCTTGCTCTAAGCGTCGAATACTGCCTCCTAACTCAGCCGTAAATCGCCAATTCTCAAGGCCATCCCAATGCGCACCGCCAGCTAAGAAGCCAGAATAAACTTTAAGTTTTTCATGATCGCGAGTGGGGTCTAACTCTTCGTACAATGTAATGTCGTGAAAACGTTGGGTATAACCCAAACGCCCAGTTGCGTAACTTTCCCACGCTCTTCCATGCCAAGGTAAAGCCAGCGTCAAGGGTAAAGTGATGGTTTTCAGCTCATTTTTCAGCCGGTTAGCGTCATCACCACCCAAGTTGTCATCATCAATGGGAATAAAGCCAGAGGGGTCAAAGTTAACAAAGCCAATGGTTACCGTTTCACGGTCGTGAATCACTGCATCGGCGGCAAAGGTACCTGCCAAGTTACGCTGCAATACCGGCAATATCTCATCTTCTAAGTGCCCTTCTACCAATGCAGCTTGACTATAGCTTGCGCACAACAACAAGCTAACAGTAAGCCAATAGCAGCTAGCTTTACGAATATTCTTCCATGAATAAAACTGCAACGACGCCTCCTGCTTAACGGTGAGTAATTAGCGTTTTCGTTTATCTAAATGATAGCGCAGAGCCATAGCAATACAGATCCGCAACTCTGCCAAAGGCCATTCGGAGTCTAAAGGGAGCAGCAAAGCGCGCTGCTTTTGATAAACAAACAATCCCGGAAACAAGGTTTGGTAGCTGTTCACCAAGCTAGTTTTACAGTTTACATATAAACCCAAATACTCGGCCTGCTTGGCGTTCCAGGCCACCCTTAAGGTGCTACCCGATTTACTTTGTTCGGTCACAAAGGACAGTTCTCCCCACTTTAAGATTTCTAACAGCTCTCCCACCTCTTCAGAACCTGCAGCAACTGCCAGTATCTCGGCCCTTAGCCTTAATACTTGTTGCTGCACCGCTGCAGGATAGCTTGCAATGGCGGCCTGCAATTCAGGCTTTAAGGGCTTATCCATTACCACTGCTTAGCTGAGTTTATCGCTCGCTGAAATAGCGGCCAAGAAATAAGGTGCTGCTGGTAGCGCCCCGCGGCCCCTTCTAACTCGATGCCATAGTTGGCTAGGCGTAAAGCCATTACCACATAAAAAGCATCTATAGAGCCGGCTTTATTAAAGGCAAAGCAGCCGTCGAACTGCTGCCAAATCTCGCTCAAACGTGCTATTTCAGTATTAATCTCAGCAGATAAGCTGGCTGGCCGGGCTTGTTTTTCAAAGTGAAAAGGTAAGCCTTGGCGAATTGCCGTAAAGCCAGCATGTAGCTCCGCTAAATAGCTACGAGCTTGCGCACGCAAATCGGCTTGAACAGGGTAAAGCTTGCCTAAGGCTTGTTCATTTATATATTCACTAATGGCCAAAGAGTCATGAATGACCAAATCATCGACATGCAACACCGGTACGAGTTTACTGGGTGACAACTTAGCGAGTTGCTGCTGATAACCCGCTTCACCAAGTGCGATGGCATTGCAGCTAAACTCAAGCTCTGCCAACTGCATACAAAGGTAAGCCCGCAATGACCAAGTAGAGTCTCGCCCTACAATGAGTTGATAATGTTGCGCCATATTAGCCTCCTTGCACAGCGGCTTTTAGTCCTCGCTGGCGACTGTAAATAGTGAGCAAAATACCCCCTAATACTAAACCTGCCGAGAGCATAAAGCTAAATCCAAGCGGCTCGCTGGCAAAAGCCCAGCCGCCCAAAGCTGCAATAAGTGGCACCAATAACTGCAACACAGCAGCTTGGCTCGCCGACAATCCACCCAAAGCAATGTACCAAATCCAATAACCGAGTCCCGATGCTAGCGCACCAGAGCTAAGTGCCAGTAGCAAGCCATAAGTACTTAAGGCTGATTGGGTCACCAACCAAGGCAGCAATACCACTAAAAAAGGTAAACTACGCCAAAAATTAAAACAGGTATCTCTACTAGGGCTTAACGAGCCGCGACCATTCAAGGTATATATACCCCAGGCGCAGCCTGCCACCACCATGAGTATAAAACCTAGCACCGATACCGACGCTTGCTCACTGGGAGCTAGCAAAATAATCAAACCACTAAACGCCAAAACTATGCCTGCCAGCTCGCCCAAACGTAAGCGTGCACCTTTAACTGTCGATATGCCCACCATGCTTAGCTGCACCGCAGCAAACAATATTAATGCACCGATACCGGTGTCTAAGTAAAGATAAGCAAAGGAGAAGCAAGCCGCGTAGCTAAACAACATTAAACCAGACCACCAACTGCCTTTACTTTGAACCTTGCCAGAAGATGGCCTAAGGCTAAGCAATATTGCTAGGGTAACGGCGCCCGCTAATAAACGCACTGCGGTAAAACTAGCAGCATCAATTTGCGGCTCGCCTAGTGCTAAGCGACATAGCACCGAGTTGCCTGCAAATGCAATTAAGGCCACTACGGTAGCCAACCAAGTTGTTACAGGGGATGCTTTATTCACTGTCTGACCATACCGCAAACTCATTACCACTAGGCTCGCAAAAATGAAAACGTCGACCACCAGGGAAACTAAAAATGTCTTTTACTATTCTCCCTCCTGCCGCTTCCACTTTAGCCAAGGTTTGCTCAAGCTGTTCACTATAAAAAACCAGTAAAGCAGCACCATTTTCAGAACTAGAAGCTAAAGGAGCGTGGAAAAAACCGCCATCTAAACCTTGACCAGAAAAGGCCGTATATTGCTCGCCAAAGTCTTCAAATTGCCACGCAAAGGCTTGGCTAAAAAACTGTTTAGTCGCCGCTAAATCACTGCTGGGAAACTCAACATAGTTTAATTTTTCGTGCTGATTCATTACGCTTTCCTTAGCTATTTATTTGAATAAATTACAAAAACACCGTGCCTTCAAAATAGGTTTTGGCATGACCCGCAATAGTCACTCGATCGCCAAGCTGCTGACAATGCAATACTCCACCACGCTTAGACGCTTGGTAGGCCAGTAGCTCATCTTTACCCAAGCGCTTAGTCCAAAACGGTGTTAGACCCGCATGAATTGAACCAGTGACCGGATCTTCAGCACCGCCATTGGCTGGCCAAAAATAACGTGAAACAAAATCATGTTCTTCACCGGGGGCTGTCACTACAACATCATAAGGCGCTAAGGTTTTGAGTAGTTCCAAGTTAACCTCTAGGGCCTCAACCTGGGCCTGCTGTAGGTAGACCAGGAAATACGCTTGTTGATTTCGCCATACTTCACTGGGTTTAACAGAAACACCATCAAGCAACGCCGACGGCGTTTCAAACTCCATGTGTGGCGGGCAACTCGGAAAGCCCATTGCAATTAAACCACTATCACCACGGCGCGCTTTTAGTTCACCCACTTGCAAAGTAGTAAAGTGGAGTTCTTGCAGCGTTGGCTGTTGACTAAACAAAACATGGGCTGCTGCCAAAGTAGCGTGGCCACAGAAGTCAATTTCGCAAATTGGTGAAAACCAGCGAATAAGGTAGGAGCCTGGTTCATCGGCTACTAAGAAGGCTGTTTCAGAAAGGTTATTCTCAATAGCAATTGCCTGCATTACGCTATCTTCTAACCAAGCTTCTAAGACAATAACCGCAGCAGGATTGCCGCCAAAAAGATCACGGGTAAAGCTATCTACCTGATGCATTTTTAAGTTCATAACAGTCCTTGTTGATTAAACTAAAGTCTAATAGTTAGCAAGCCCGCGGGTATGCTTGGCTCAAGAGAAGTCACCCAACTGATCTGAACAGTTGACGAAAGATCACGAATACACCTTTACATTACCCCAATATACGTTACACTTCGCTCGCTGGTAAAGGTTACAGCGGATATTTATGCCCCATACAAATACGTTGATTTTTCGCAATTTCACCCTGTTTGTTCGTAAGTAATTTCTGCATCTTTCGGCACCCTAGATTTATCTATTTTTGGATAAATTTTATTTATTATTTTTGGAGATTACTCATGGCTACAGGTCGCGTAAAATGGTTCGACGAGCAAAAAGGTTTTGGTTTCATCGAGCGTCCAGACGGTAAAGATGTATTCGTACACTTCCGTGCTATTCAAAGCGAAGGTTACAAAACTTTAGCTGAAGGCCAAGAAGTTACTTTTGAAGTAGAAGAAGGTCCAAAAGGTCCTCAAGCTGCTAACGTAAAAGTTGCTTAATCTGGCTTTTAAGGCATAAGTCTCCAATTAGTCTTCAGATTAATTAGACACTAGCTTTAAGCTTAAAAACGGTCCCTACGGACCGTTTTTTGTTTTTCAGCCACTAGCTTATATAGCTAAAGACTCTGCCGCAGCGGCTGCAACATGAATGGCCGTGGTATCGTATAAAGGCAAGTCACAATGGTTTTGTTGCACCAATAAGCCAATCTCTGTACACCCCAAGATCACCGCCTCGGCACCTCGCGCTGCTAGCTCAGCAATTTCTGCCAAATACCGCTCTCGAGAGTCAGCATTGATGTTACCTAAGCACAGCTCTTGGTAAATAATCTGATGAACTGTCTCAATGCCCTTTTCTTGTGGAACCAAGACTTCTAAGCCGCGCTGCTCTAGCCGTCCTTTATAAAAATCTTGCTCCATAGTGAAACGGGTACCTAGTAAGCCCACTTGCTTAATACCATCCTCCAGCAGTTTATTAGCAGTGGCATCGGCGATGTGTAATAAGGGGATCTGCAGCGCTTGCTCCACTTCTTCCGCAACTTTATGCATGGTATTAGTGGCAATTAATAGAAAGTCAGCACCCGAAGCTTGCACCGATAACCCAGCGTCCACCATTTTATTGGCTAAGGCAGCCCAGTTACCTTGATGCTGCAGGGCCTCTATTTCAGCAAAATCTACGCTCACTAAGTTAATCTTCGCTGAATGCAATCCACCCTTTGCCTGCTTAATGGCTAAATTTAACTGCTGGTAATAGCTAAGGCTTGATTCCCAACTCATTCCACCAACAATGCCAATAGTTTTCATCGCTAACAGTTACTCCTGTTACCACTTAGTGGGTTTCTCTATTTCATAGAGCTCGTCGGCAATACTATCGATACGATTTTGTACTACTGCTTGAGCATCTTGTAGGCCCTGATTGTAGTAAAAGGCCCCTATTTCTTCAGAGAAAAAATCCAACAAAAACTCTGCATCAAATTGGCCTATCTCAACGTCCAATTGCTGCTCGCAATAGCCTTGAATTTTGTTTACCAACGCCGTTTTCTGTTCACTAGAAAACTCTATTTTCGACATAACTAGTCCTTATTCAAGCACTGATTAATCTGCTCTTCAGTTTTTATCTGTTGCTGCCAATAGCCCACATCTATCCAGTTGCCAAACTTAAAACCTACTCGTTCAAACTCTGCCACTTTATGAAAGCCCAAATACTCATGCAGTTTAATGCTTGCTGGATTTGGTAACGCTATACCTGCAATTACCGTGCTTATAGGATAGTCGGATAATCGCTCTAACAAGGCTTGATACAATCTCTTACCAATGCCTTTGCCTGCTGCACTATTGGCAGTGTAGATTGAGCTTTCTACTGAGAAACGATAAGCACTCCTCGGCTTCCAAGGGCTCACATAGGCGTACCCGAGGATCCCTCCAGCTTCTTCAAATACCAACCAAGGCAGTTGTTTCTGAATACTGGCGATACGCTCTGCCATAACACCTTGACTCACTAGCTGCTCTTCAAACGTAGCACCACTATTTTCGACGTAATAATTATAGATTTGGCAAATCTGCTGACTGTCTCTGCCTTGAGCGTCTCTAATCATCCTTTCCTACCTACATCAATTGAATAAAACCACAAAGTCAACGCAAATTATTTCACCATAACTTCAACTAATATTTTCATCAAAGTTACTTTTAAACAACTCTTAGTGAAGCAAGTTTTCTCGAAAAAACAGGCAAGGGAAGGTTACTTAACGATTCACCAATTAAAAAAAGCAGCCAATGGCTGCTCTTTTTATAGCTCTTACTAAACTTACCCTTTCACTCAGCCTAAGCTAATTGCTTAGTAAAATGATGGCTCTTAATATCAAAACCATTACGTAGGTAAAAGCGGTGCGCCCCAAAGCGCTGTACGCCAGAGCCTAAATGAAATTGCTCGCAACCTTGTTGTTTAGCGTAATTTTCCAACCACTGTAGCAACTGCAAACCAACGCCTTTAGATCGTGCGTTTTCTATCGTGACTAAATCATCTAAATACAAATGTTTTCCCCAAGACAGCTTCCAGCCGATAACAAAACCAGCCACCGCAGCAACTTGCTCATCCATGGTTAAATAAGCCAATTGATAGCCCTGCTGCAGCTGTAAGCTGATTTGCTCAATCAACTGCTCCTTACTAAAGCTGGGGCGAAGCAACAACATTACGTCGGCAAGTTTGGCTAAATCATCTTGAGGCTCGAATAACTGAATATGCATTACTTCTCTCAATTAAGTATTTACAGTGTTTTCATCATCCACACATTACAACCGCTGTGAATGCTATTAACAAAAGGCTCTGACAAATGGTTAAAACCTAAAGACTGGTACAAGGCAATAGCCGACTCCATGGTGCTTAAGGTATCTAAGTAGCACTGCTTATAACCACGTTGTTTTGCTTCTTGTAAACAATGTTTGGCTAAGGCCTTACCAATACCTTGGCCTCGGCATTGTGGATTAACAAACAGCTTACGTAGCTCACAGGTTTTTGAAGCATTGTCTAATTCTGCAATACCTCCACAGCCTACAACTTGGTCTTGCTGCAATGCCACCCAATAACCCCGTTGAGGCTCACGGTAGTTCAGGCTCATTGCTTCTACTTCTGGATCAGAAGGTCCAAAGCCATCACCTATAGCGCCAAATTCACGGCCGCCACGCTGAATCAGGTGTTTAACTGCTTGGTTATGAGAGGCATCAATGGGATGAATCGTAAAACTCAAAACCATCTCCTAGTATTAAGCTTTATACTGTAGAAAAATCAAAGCCTTGTTAGAAGGACTCTAACAAGGCTGTTTGACAATATTATTTCGAGGCTGCGCTGGCAGTTTCTTCTTCAGTGTCAGGGTCTGCAAACACCTCGGCCACAGAGCTACGGGTTAACTCACCCTTAAGGTTGCCATCTTCATCGACCACCGGTAACGAGAACTCGGTTTCTAAGCTCTCGGTAAGTACACTTTCAATGATCGCATCAGGTGAAACCGTAGGCACATCTTGATACTCACAAGATTCAAACTGCTCATTATCTTTGTTGATTGAAGCTTCTTCTAAAGCATCTTGAGTAACAATGCCTTGATAACCTTCTTCGGTTACGTGGTAAGCATAATCCCCCTTGATTTTCTTCATCTGTTGTAAGGCTTCACTGATAGTATCGGCAGTAATCCGGCGAGCAGGTGGCTGCATCACGGTTTCTACCGTTAAGGCGCGAGCTCTGTTCACGTCTTTAACAAAAGCTTCAACGTAATCTGTTGCTGGGTGCAACAAAATGTCGTCTGGCGTGCCTTGCTGAACCACTTCACCATCTTTAAGGATGGCAATTTTGTCGCCCAAACGTAGTGCTTCATCTAAATCATGAGTAATAAAGATAATGGTTTTGTGCAAGGTTTCTTGTAGCTCGATTAGCTGATCTTGCATTTCACTGCGGATCAGCGGATCAAGAGCTGAAAAGGCTTCGTCCATCAACAGTATCTCTGCATCGGTACACAAAGCGCGAGCTAAACCAACCCGCTGCTGTTGTCCGCCAGAAAGTTGCGCCGGATACTGCTGCTCGTAACCATTTAAACCTACGGTATCTAACCACTCTTGGGCTTTAGCTAAACGTTGCTCTTTAGCCACACCTTGCACAGTGAGGCCATAAGCGACGTTTTCAATCACGGTGCGATGTGGCATTAAACCGAAGCGTTGAAATACCATCGACATTTTATGACGACGAAAATCTTGTAACTCTTTAGAGCTCAACTTCATCACGTCGGTGCCTTCAATGCTAATCACCCCTTCGGTAGGGTCGATTAAGCGATTGAAGTGACGAATAAGGGTAGATTTACCCGAGCCCGATAAGCCCATGATGACGTAAATCTCACCCTGTTGAATCTCAAGGTTAATATCTTTTAGGCCTAGAGTATGGCCAGTATCAGCTAAGATTTTGTCTTTGCTTTCTCCGGCTTTAACCCGTGGCATTACCTGTTTAGGATTCTCACCAAATAGCTTGTACAAGCCCTGAATTTTAACGAGCGGCTCAGTCATGCTTTAGTCCTTGAAGGTGAGCTTGGGTGCGCTTGGCGTAGGCTTGCGACACACGGTCAAAGATAATCGCTAAAGCAACAATGGCTAAACCGTTAAGTAAACCCAAGGTGAAATATTGGTTAGTAATTGATTTTAGTACTGGCTGGCCTAAGCCTTTTACCCCAATCATGGAGGCAATAACTACCATTGATAAGGCCATCATAATAGTTTGGTTAATCCCGGCCATAATAGTTGGCATTGCGAGAGGCATTTGCACCCCAAACAAACGTTGCCAGGTGCTAGCGCCATAAGCAGTGGCGGCTTCTAGTACTTCTTTGTCCACTAAACGAATACCAAGATTGGTTAAGCGAATAACTGGGGGAATGCCGTAAATAACCACCGCAATCACACCGGGTATTTTGCCAATACCTAACAACATCACTACGGGAATTAAGTACACAAAGGCAGGCAGCGTCTGCATAACATCGAGCATAGGCGTAATAATGGCTTGGGCACGATTGGAGCGAGCCATTATAATACCGATGGGTATGCCCAAGGCGATTGCCAGCATGGTACAGACGGTAATAATGCTCATGGTTCGCATCATGTCTTCCCACATGCCAAAGTAGCCCACCAACAACAGCGATACCACTGAACCAATTACCAATTTCCAAGATCGACTGGCTAAATACACTAATCCGGCACAAACAATGAGTACCAACCACCAAGGCGTGGTGATTAGCAATTTTTCAAACCAAACTAAAAACTGCAGCAGGGGATCAAAAAACGATTCGATGGCCTCGCCATACTCGCGGGAAAAATTACGATAAGCACCATCTAAAGACTTACGAATAACGGTGAGATCGGCTCGACTCATTTGTGGAAAACGTTCCAACCATGACGAATCCGCCATAACAAACTACCTCTATATAAAAACGCGAAAGGCCAACCTAAGGTTGGCCTTTTTGTACTTAAACTACATACTGGCTAGGGCTTTACTTACCTTAGCGGCAACATCTTCTGGCACCCAAGCCTTCCAACTTTCTGGATTCTCGCTTAGGTAGTGATACATAGCGGCATCACCATCGGCTTGGTTATCTTCCATCCATGCCAATAACTCGTTCATTTGCGCATTAGTAAACGAACGCTTAGTGATGTATTCATAAGCAGCAGGTGCTTTGCTAGCAAAATCTTCAGTAGTAACCGAATGTACAGCTGAAGGTGGGTACATAGTTACTTTAGGGTTTTCACAGTCTTCTTGAGTAGTACAAGTCAAGAATTCTTGCTCGTCGATACCATTACCAGTATCCACTTTAACCATTTTGTATTTACCTAGCACTGCGGTAGGTGCCCAGTAGTAACCAAACCAACCTTGCTCACGAGCGTAGGCTTTTGCAATTGAGCCAGATAAGCCCGCGCCTGAGCCTGGATCAATCAACTCAAAACCTGATTTTTCAAGTTCTAAAGCGTTAAAGAGGTTGTTGGCAGAGATTTGGCAGTTCCAGCCAGCTGGACAGCCGTAGAAGCCCGAAAGCTCTTTGCTTTCTGGGTGAACAAATAATTTAGCGTGTTTTTTAACACCTTCGATAGTGGCGATTTCTGGGTATTGGTCAACTAAGTATTGAGGAACCCAAAAGCCTTCTTCGCCGCCGTCAGATAATGATTTACCAGCAAAACGTAAGCGCTTTTCAGCAACACCACGTTCTAGCGTTTCTTTAGCAGAGTTAGTCCATAACTCGGGGGCAATATCTGGTTCGCCTTTTTCCATCATAGAGACGGTAGTTGGCATGGTATCCCCTGGCACCAATTCAGCGTCACAGCCGTAGCCATGTTCTAAAATAAATTTATCTACATTGGCAATAACTGTTGCAGAACTCCAGTTCATGTCGGCAATGGTTACACTGCCACAGCTGTCTTCTGCTTGAGCAAAACCGCTCACCAAAAGCAGTGCTGCGTATCTTAGCTTCATATCCCTATCCTTCCCTTTGTGTGCTTTCTTAGCGCCTAGGATCATACACTTCAAATAATTAGAGTTCAAATTAACTGCTGTGTATACCCTGCGCCTTAAGTATGGGATATACTCCCGAAAAAACCAATTTGGCCCGCTACCACTTATGCAAAAACCTGCTTACTGGCAAGACGTTCTCATTTCTTTGCGAAAAATTATTCGCGCGACCGATCTACAATCTAAACGGATTGTGAAAGCCTGTGGATTAACCATTCCGCAAGTTATGGTTTTAAGAGCAATAGAAGATTTAGGAACCGTAACAGTGAAGCACCTCTCCGATGAGGTATCGCTAAGCCAGGCTACGGTTACAACTATTTTGAATCGTTTAGAAGAACGCCAATTGATTGAGCGAATTCGCAGCGCAAGCGATCGACGTATTGTTAACCCGCGGCTCACCGAGCAAGGTATTGGTATTCTCACAACAGTACCGCCACTGCTACATGAAGAATTTATTCAGCGCTTTGAAAGCTTGCAAGACTGGGAAAAAACGCAAATCCTGTCATCTTTGCAGCATATTGCATCAATGATGGATGCCCAATCCATCGACGCATCACCTTTATTAGATATTAATGCACCACATAAAGATCTAAACAAATAAACCCAAAATAGTTATAGCTCAAACTAATTTTCAGTATCAGCAGCAAGACCCGAAAGGCTCAAAATGTCGGTAGCAACACCATCTAAACTATGTTGATTTTTCTTCGCCCAATACTGCTTAATGCCCTGCTCTCCTTGTTTGCTTGCCCAATTGGCCAAATCGTCACGCTGTGCCACAAAGTCAAAAAAGGGTACCGACATGCCACAAGAGCTTTGCACCATATCAATATCTAACAAGTAAAGTTGCCGCGCTCCTGCTTGCTCTGGAAACAATTCAATATATTGCTGCCACTCAGCATCACCACGATGTAGTGCTTTAGCTTGGCCATATAATCTTAGAATCACAGGCTTGCCTTCAAAGGCGCAAAACATAATGGTCATACGCGAGTTTTGTTTTAAGTGGGCGGCTGTTTCATTACCGCTACCGGTTAAGTTGAGCCAAACAATTTGCTGCTGGTTAAGCACCCGAAACGAGTCCATACCTTTAGGTGATAGGTTCACCTTACCTTCGGCCGCTGCCGTAGCCACAAAAAACATCTTTTGCTGTGCGATAAACTCAATATGCGGGGGAATCATCGCACTAAATTGCTTGCCCATTTTTACCTCAAAACAATAATCAAAACCTACACTTACTTACTAAGGTAACAAGCAATGTTTAATTCTCACTACATTGCCCAGCAATTAATCATCAAGGAATTATAAATTTGATCTAAGTCACGCTTTGCAATCTTATCGTATACCTCAAATGCTGCCCTATCTAAGCTATACAAAAGCATGGAGGCTATATGCACAAAACTCTCTTTTTGATGATATTTTTATCATCAATATGTTCTGCTAAAACCTTAAACATTCCCGGCTCGCCAAACGGTAATACCTTGCCCTTTGTGCTGGCCAAAGAAATCGTTAAACGCAGCGATATTTATAACTCGGTAGGTTACCCCTATGGCGATGCTGGTGAAATATCCTTTGCTAAAACCGTTGCCGATTTAAATGATGGAGTACTTGACCTTTTTTGGACAGCCACCTCGGCCGACCGTGAGCAACAACAGAGTGCAGTGTATTTTCCGCTATACCGCGGGACCTTAGGTATGCGCTTAGGCATTGTTGAACAAGAGAAAAGTGAAACCTTTAAACAAGTGACCAGCTTTGCGCAAATGCGCCAATTTATTCCCTGCCAAGGTAAATTGTGGGCCGATACGGCCATTCTTGAAGCTAACGGTATTAAAGTGGCTAAGAGCTTAGGTTACGGCAACATCTTTGCCATGTTAGAAGCTGACCGCTGTGACTACTTCCCACGGGGTATTTTTGAGCCTTGGAGCGAAGTTAAACGCGAAGCCAAATATAACCTAACAGTAGATAGCTATGTCATGTTGCGCTATAAAATGCCATTTTTCTTTTTTGTGAAAAAAGACAATCAAAGCTTAGCCAAACACCTCAACGATATTCTTTATCAGATGTTTGAAGATGGCAGTTATCAAAAAATGTTTCTTAATGATCCAGATGTAAAGAATGCCTTAGAGCTAGGCAAACTAGAAAAACGTACCATTTTTGATTTAGAAAACCCCTACCTTACTGACAAAGTAAATGCCATTCCGCAGAAGATTTGGTTTGACCCACTGGCTGGACAATAATTTATGAAAACAATTACCGCAAAACTCGCCTCGCTACTTGTTGTTGTTATTCTCGTGTCTGGGGTCATTGTAATCAGCGTATTATACTGGCTTAGCAGCGCATCGTTGAACCAGCAATACCAAAACGACAAATTAGCCCTCACTAAACAAATGAGCATTATTCTTAAAGAACCGGTGTTTGTGTATGACTTCGATGTCATTAAAGCCACCATTGATGCCTTTATCGATGAGCCGATGATTGCAGGCATCAAGGTAAGTGATCAGCGTGGCAAGCTAATGGCCGAAAACCACGACTCTGGCTTTAGCCCAGATGAAACCATTAGCATTGATTTAGATTGGGATGGTAAGCCGCTTGGCACCATCGAAATTGGCATCACCAAACAGGCCATTAACAGCGCCCTAAGCAATGAGTTAAGCGAAGACATCCTTACTATTATTTTCATGACGGCGCTAATTATTGTGTTGCTGATTCTAGCGTTGCGTAAAGTGATTATAGCACCGCTAGCCAATGTGAATAAGGTATTGGCAGGCATTGCTCAAGGTGATGGCGATTTAACGGCGCGCATTCCCGTAACCAGCGAAGATGAAATTGGCCAACTTGGCCACAACTTCAATAGCTTTATCGAAACCGTACAAAGTATTGTTCAAGATATGGCCGAGGCCGCAACCCAACTAGAACTAGTATCTGAGAGTGTGCGGGTAATTAACGACAAAAACACCGCCAATACCTTTGAGCAAACAGAGCTAACATCTACCTCATTAACCAACTTGCAACAGCTAGGCATCGCCACCAAAGAAATCGCTGGTAACGCTGAGAACACCGCTTCTCGCACCCAGCAGGCTTACCAATTATCCATGGATGGCCATAAAGCCATTGATGACAACATTGCTCAGGTAAGCGAGCTAGTGAAAAATCTTGATCGCACCGCCGATGAAGTCACCAGCCTCAAGCAAGTAAGTGACAACATTGGCAGCGTATTAGATGTGATTAAAGGCATTGCCGAGCAAACTAACTTACTGGCCTTAAATGCCGCCATTGAAGCGGCCCGTGCGGGTGAGTCTGGCAGAGGGTTTGCGGTAGTTGCCGACGAAGTACGTGCTCTCGCCAGTAAAACTCACGAATCGACCTCTGAGATTGAGTCGATTATTGGTGATTTACAAAGCCAGGCAGAAACCTCTTACCAAGCTACCCAAGCCGGTAAAGAAATGGTCAGTCAAACCATCTCATCAGCCGAAGGCACTGGCGAATCGTTAGTGCAAATTAACCAAGAAATGAACTCGGTAAATGACATGATCACCATGATAGCTAGCGCCAGTGAAGAGCAATCTAATGTTACCAGCGCGGTTACCGCTGATATGGAATCCTTGAGTCTTGGTGCGCAATCTCTTAGTGAAGACAGCAAACAACTACAACAAGCCACCGAAGATTTATTAGAAGTGGGCCATCAGATGGTGACTCAAGTAAACCGCTTTAAGTATTAAGTTATTAGGGCCTGTTGATCTTTGGTGTTGATATTTTATTCAAGATAAGCGGGCTTTAATCGCGGCGAGCACTTTGAGACCTAGTGGGCTAAGTGAAAAGTGTTCAACGAAGAGTAAAGTTCGCTTATCCGAACCCTTCGGGGCAGCATTTCTTAGCCATTTATTCAGCGTTAGCGAGTGATTATTAAGCCCACTTAACTTCACACTCACTGCCTTGCCTAAATGGCTAACAAATTGCTGTAAAAACCATCAGCAAAGATCAACAGGCCCTCGCTACACGACTCAAAAGCTTAAGCCTTTGCTTAAGCTTTTTATTTTCTCGATTAACGGGCTTATTTAGCTGACTGGTGTTTGGCGAGAATAGAATCTAAATGGCTAGCAAAAGCTTTACGATCGGCTTGGCTAAGTGCAGCAGGGCCGCCGGTATGCACGCCGCTAGAGCGCATCGTGTCCATAAAGTCACGCATGTTTAGTCGCGACTTAATGTTGCTTTTGGTATAGAGTTCACCACGCGGACTTAAGGCTTGAGCCTGCTTGGTGATCACTTCATCGGCTAGAGGAATATCTGAGGTAATCACTAAGTCACCAGCAGCCACCCTCGCCACAATCTCATTATCAGCCACATCAAAACCGGCGCTAACTTGTAGACTACTAATCACTTTAGAAGGTGGTGTTTTTATATATTGATTAGCCACTAACGTAAGCGGTATTTGGGTTCGTTCGGCGGCACGGAACAAAATCTCTTTAATCACCACTGGACAGGCGTCGGCATCAACCCAAATTTTCATGGCATTCTCTCTTCGAACAATAATGCCGCTACTATGCCCAAGTGGCAGCTAATTACAAGATAAGGCGCATATCAATGTTATACACATCGGTTTGAAAACCGCCATATTCAACAAAGCCGCAACGTTGATAAAAATGTCGCGCGCGATGATTACTCTGCTGTGTTCCCCCCATCAATACTAAGCTACGAGCCCCTTGCCGCTTAAACTCAGCCATCAATGGTTGCATCGCCGCCATGGCAAGCCCAGCGTTTTGATAGTCATCGGCAATGCAGGGAGCAAGTATCACATCAAGTTCTGCTTGTAAGCTAACTCCCTGCACATAATAGCGCTGGTATTCCGGCTCTAAAATTTTCCGCTCAAAGATGAAATAACCGACAACTGCGGCACCATCGGCAATCACCCAACGCTGCGCGCTGTCATCGGCAAGCGCTTCACACAAATGCTGAGCATACTCACTGCTTAAAGGATGAGGCCCAAAGCGACTGCGAGTGGCTTCACTTAGAGCGACAAAAAACGCCCCTAATGCCGCTGCATCTTGCTGATTGAGCAGCCTGAGCAAAAAATCTTGACCATCTTTAGCTTTAATTGGAAATTGCTGCATATCATCTCTTGTAACTAAATTGCGTGGAATAAGATTACTTTGGCGGCAAGCTGTGCACAAAATTAAGGCAATATTGCAACCACTGCTCACGTTGCTTAGCCTCAAGCAAACCTTCTGGCGAAACGTAGATCATTCCTTTCATTGGTTTTCCTGTAAAGGTCATTTCCGAAGCAAATTCTAAGCGTAAGCAGTCTTGATATTGATTTGGTCCAACCCGCGCCATTAATTGCTTATCAACAATGCCACAACACATGTGGCCAGCCACCATAAAGCACAAGCCACCAAACATCTTACGCTCACTAAACTCAACATGGCTGGCTAGCGCTTGGCGAATTTGCTCAGCCAATTCCAAATCGTAAGCCATTATTCACTCACCTCGAAAATAGAATCAATCACCAATGGCAAATTGGCGCGCAGCGACGTAGCACCAAATACTGAGCGAGCATGTAAACCCTTGTCACCAAATACCTCCACCATCAATTTAGAGCAGCCATCTAACACTGCTGGGTGTTGCTCAAATTGCTCGGTGGCATTGATGAAACCCTGTAACTTCACAACTTGGCTTACTCTATCTAATGAACCTAGATGTTGCTGCACTGCGGCTAAAATATCTAAGCCAGCCAAACGGGCAAACTGTGCCCCTTGCTGGTGAGTAAACTCTCTGCCAATTTTACCCTTTGGCGGCTCTTGTAAACCGGCAACAGGCCCCTTGCCCGAGACATAAAGTAAATTACCTGTTTGTACACAATTACTATAACTGGCAGCTGGGCCTGTTGGTTTAGGTAAACTAATTCCTAGCTCTAGCAAACGCTCGGCTATACTCATTGAGTGACTCCCTGACGAAATATCGTTAATACCCTTTATTGCCTTCAGACTAGCACGATTTCAGCAGCCCGCTTTTGCTAGCTCAATATTGGCGCTTAACCCTAACTTACTGTAAGCTGCACGCCCGCCACTTAGCGGCCATACTTACTATCACAAGAGACCAACTATGAGCTTTGACTCCCTGGGTTTATCTAAACCTTTATTAGACGCCGTAGCAGCACAAGGTTACGACACGCCCTCTCCTATTCAAGCCAAAGCCATTCCTGTGATTTTAGAAGGCAAAGACATCATGGCCGCTGCGCAAACCGGCACCGGTAAAACAGCAGGTTTTACCTTGCCATTGCTCGAGTTGCTAAGTAAAGGGCCCAAAGTTCGCGCCAATCAAGTTCGCGCCCTTGTGCTTACCCCAACACGTGAGTTAGCTGCGCAGGTTGGCGAAAGCGTGAGTACTTATGGTAAGAACATGGACCTAAGCTCTACGGTAGTATTTGGTGGAGTGAAGATTAATCCGCAAATGCAAAAGCTGCGTCGTGGCGCTGATGTGCTGGTAGCAACCCCTGGCCGTTTATTAGATCTTTACCAGCAAAACGCCTTTCGTTTTCAGCAGTTAGAAGTGATTATATTTGACGAAGCTGACCGCATGTTAGACATGGGTTTTATTCACGACATTAGAAAGATTTTGGCCTTGCTGCCAAAACAGCGCCAAACCTTAATGTTCTCGGCTACCTTCTCAGAAGAGATTAGAACACTGGCTAAAAGCTTAGTTAAAGACCCCGTTGAAGTATCGGTGACACCACCAAACGCAACTGCCAAAACCGTAAAACAGTGGATTGTACCGGTTGATAAAAGTAAAAAGTCTGGCCTGCTTACTCAGCTGATTAAAGATAATGATTGGCAGCAAGTATTGGTATTTAGCCGCACCAAACATGGCGCCAACCGCTTAGCCAAACACTTAGAACAACGCAAAATCTCAGCAGCAGCGATTCACGGCAATAAAAGCCAAGGTGCACGTACCCGAGCGTTGGCCGAATTTAAAAGTGGTGATGTACGAGTATTAGTTGCCACCGATATTGCCGCACGTGGCTTAGATATCGATCAGTTGCCGCAAGTAGTGAACTTTGATTTACCTAATGTGGCCGAAGATTACGTGCACCGCATTGGCCGTACTGGCCGAGCGGGTTCAACAGGTCAGGCAGTGTCTTTGGTATGTGCTGATGAAGTGGGAGATTTAATTGGCATTGAGCGACTCACTGGCCAGTTATTAGAACGTAAAGAAGTAGCCGGTTTTGAACCAAGCACCCAGTTACCAGTAACCCGCGATACTCGCCCCTTAAAAGCTAAAAAGCCGAAGAAGGCTAAAAGTCCACGTAGCGAACATAAAGATGGTCAGCGCTCTAGCGAAAATGCACGTGGTAACAAACCGGTCGGAAAAAATCGCCGCCACACCGGGGGTGGCACCAATAAGACCAGCCGCCGCTTTAGCAAACCCAAAGCTGCTAATTCGGGTAACAAATAACTAAAAAGTCGGTGACATCACCGGCTTTTTTCTAGGCTAAAAACTCTCTTCTAGCTGATTTACTGGTTTTAAACTTGCCGCCGTAGGCCGAAGTTTGGGTGCTTGAGCTTGCGTCCATCACCCCGCGTGCTTTCACGCAGAAATGGGTTGCCTCGATGCTAATAGCTACATCTTCGGTTCCCAATAAACTTTGTAAGGCCACCAGCACTTGTTGAGTTAAGCGCTCTTGTACCTGCGGACGCTGCGCAAAGAAGCGAACAATGCGGTTAATTTTTGACAAACCAATAATGTGGTCTTTAGGAATGTAAGCCACTTTCGCCAAGCCATCGATGGTGACAAAATGGTGCTCACAGGTGCTGGTAAAGGCGATATCTGACACCTTCACCATCTCTTCTACGGCCATTTTATTTTCAATGATGCTGATTTTTGGGAAGCGCGAATAATCTAAACCCGAGAACACCTCATCAACAAACATTTTTGCAATACGGTGTGGGGTTTCGGCCAAGCTATCATCACTTAAATCTAAACCCAAGGTAGCCACTACATCAGTCAAAGAGGCTTTTATCTTATTGTACTTCTGCTCATTGCTTAATTGATTGTCCACTAAGGGAGTTTCTATCCCTTTCTCAATCAACGCTTGGCGTACTTGAATTGCCTCTGGTGACAAGCAAGCGTCTTTTCTAAATTGTTTTTCAGCTAACGCTACTTTCATAATCACTTCCTTTAGATAGTTTCTTGGTTCACCCGCTACGGTTTAGTTAACAACACTATTAACCCTAGACCAGATGGCGACCACCGTCTAAGCCGATGGTGCGACCGGTTATATATTTGCTAGCCAGCAAGTAGTTAACCGCTGCTACTGCTTCACTCGCGCCCGGCTCAAGTGCCATTAATGATTTTGCCAAGGCCTTGGTCCGATACTCCGGAGGATCATCTTGGTTAAACATTAACAACGAGGGCGCAATACTATTCACTTTTACCGCTGGTGCAAGCTTAGCGGCAAAAGAATGGGTTAAATTGGCCAAACCCGCTTTACTGGCCGCATAAGCAATATGCTTGCTGCTGCCTTTATCTGCGACATAATCCGTCATATGAATAATGTCGCTAGCTTGTTGATCTTGATGATTTTTTAACAGCTCTTCAAAGGCGATATTGAGCTGATAAGGCGCACTAACATGCACACTCCACATGGCTTGCATTAATTGGTGCTGATTATCTAGCGCGGTATTGTTTAACCACTGCGAAGCATTATGGATAACAGCACGTAAGGCAGAGTAGTTCTCGAGTACATAGGCAATAAACTGGCTAATGCCTTGCTCGTCGCTAAAATCGGCAATGATGCAGTCTGCGCCTTTATCTCGTAAGGCTTGTACCGCAGCTTTGTCACTACGATAAGTCACAATCACCGAGTAACCTTGCTGCAGCAAATCTTCGGCAATCGCTAAGCCTAAGCGCTGGGTGCCGCCAGTAATTAGCACTGGTGCACTGCTGTTAGCTAGCTTACTCGGCATCACGCGAGCCCGATAAAGTCACCGATACCGAATCTGCAAATCGTAAGGCATGCGGTTTATCTACGGTGATGCTGGCGTTAATCACCCGCGGTTCATCCATTGCGAGGGTAAGCAAGTCGGCACACAGTTTTTCCAACAGGCGAAAGTGGCCTTGCTCAACGTGGGCGATCATCGCTTTGGTAATTACTTTGTAATTGAGTGCTAAATCCTCACTATCTGCTTCGCAGGCTTTGCTTGCTTGATAACGAATTTCGGCATTTATCACCACGTCTTGCTGCTTACTAAGCTCTTCTTCGTTAAAACCTATATACGTTCGCAAGCGCAAATTGGTAATGGTAATTAAAGCCGGTTCGAGCCGGAAACTATTGGCCAGTGGCGCCAAGTTAGAAACATTTGTTTTAGACACGTTGCTCATTGAGCTCTCTCTTAATATTTAAATTGCTTACTACATACCTAGCCCAGTTTGCGGGGCTTTAACAGCTGAAACGTTTTTTTGCTGTCGTTTGTGTGAAGGCAAGCTAAGACTGTTTTTGAATCACCAAACTTACCGAGCCCACTTTAAATCCAAATTTTCGCATCACCGACTCATTCACAATGGTGGTTGAGTTAACCAAATACATTTTGTCTTCAACCACCACATCTAACGATTTGCCTTTATATTGCAAAGTGAGCACATAGTCCATAAACAAGGCGTTGCCTGCCAGGTGCATCTTTGCGGGTTGGCTAACATCGTTAGCACTGGCAAGGTAGCTACCATCGTCCTGCTTAACCAAAGTCCAAATGCGTTGCTGCTTTTCGCCATCGTCAAAAACAAAATGCTCATCAAGAGTGCCAACCCCTTGCTCGTCCCAGCTGGCGTCGATGGTTACGTTAAAATAACGAATCAACTCTCCCGAACGGTTTTTAACAATGCCATGCGCGCTAAGTTGGCCATCAAAAAAATCTTCCAAAACCAAAGTGGGTTGGTTGTCTGCATAACTGGAAACATCGGCACTAGAACAACCCCACAAACCTGCCAGTAGGCTAAGTAACAGGAGGTATTTTCGATGTACGCTAGAGGCTAGTTGCATATCTATCTACGCCAGTTTTAACAATTACTCTTAAAACGGTTAGTGAGTGGGAATAGATCTACAGGCTTGAATTATTTGTTAATTCCAATCGCGGGGGGCACTTTCTAGGCATTTAACACAAGAGAGTTCTTTGCCAAGCATGCTAAAACGCCCCTGGTAATTAAGCACCCACGGTCGGTTTTGCCATGGCGGCTGGTGACGAACATGCTGGTAATGACCACAAGCTAACCGAGCGACCCAATGGCGCTCTTCGTCTAACTGAAAGCCAATTATTATTTGTAGCATTGCTATCCTTAGCGGCTAAACATTTCCCTTAACACCATGTGCGTACGCACCATCACCATTTTCTCCATTTGCTCTAGCTGCAAACGAATGTCTTCTAGGCGAGCCATTGAGGCCACTTCAACGTACAGCAACATATCTACGTCACCTGAAATAGCCTGACAGCGTTTAATTTCCGGAATGCCGCGCATAATCTCAGCATAGGCTTCACAATTGTGCTCTTTGTAACGAAGCTCTAAATGCGCAGCAATCGGCGCTTGCTCGCTATGGGTGCCCAAGCTAGCGTGATAGCCACTTATCTGCCCACTGCTCTCTAAATTGGCGATGCGCTCGGCGGTAGCCGAACGCGAAAGGTTTACCTGTCGAGCAATTTGACTCACCGGAGTACGCGCATTGGCCACTAACATAGCGACAATTTTTTGATCAAACTTATCCAAGCACTTACTTCCCTTTAATCACCCTATTTAACATGACCAAGCTTTTCACGGATTAAGCTAAACCGACTCTGGCGCGAACCACGCCAGCTCTTTGTGCAACTCTGTAACGCTGCCTACAACAATTAAAGACGGGCTTTCGGCTTGCTGCGCCAAGTCTGGTAATTCAGCTAAACTGCCGGTTAACACGCGTTGCTGCGGCGTGGCGCCACGCTCAATAATGGCACAAGGGGTGGTATCGGCTAAGCCATTTTTAATCAGATTTGCCTGAATGGTTGGACACTGCTTAAGGCCCATATAAAACACCAAGGTGTGATTAGAATGCGCTAAGGAAGGCCAATCAATATCTTCACCATGTTGTTTCAAATGGCCGGTAATAAATTGCACACTTTGCGCATGGTCACGATGAGTAAGTGGAATACCCGCATAGGCGGTACAACCCACCGCGGCAGTAATGCCGGGCACCACTTCAAAAGCTAAGTTTTCGGCTGCTAATGATTGCAACTCTTCACCGCCTCGGCCAAAAATAAACGGGTCGCCGCCCTTTAATCTAACCACGTGTTTGCCTAACTTTGCTTGGTCTACCAAGATTTGGTTGATGTCATCTTGCGGTACAAAGTGATGATCAAGCTTTTTACCAACGTACACCATCTCTGCGGTAGGCGAAGCTAAATCGAGGATCTCTTGCGACACCAAACGGTCAAATACAATCACATCGGCTGTGCGGATGCGCTTCACCGCCTTTACGGTAAGCAAGTCTGGGTCACCAGGCCCTGCACCAACCAGCGAAACAAAACCCAGCTCGTTAATTGCGGTAGATGAAGAGTGGGGCATTGTCTGTTTCCTTATTACTTGGTAGAGCGAATATTATATTTAGTGTAGCGGGCCTTTAGGCCAAAACCGTAGAGTATCAGTTCATAAGCCTCAAATACAAAAAAACCCCTAGCAACAGCAAGGGGTTATCATTTTGAGGTAAAACTACTGTGTATTGTGCTTAAGCTGCTTTACGTTGTGGCAAGGTTTTACCGTGAGTAACGTAAAGGCTTAGGCCAGTAACCAATAAGCCACCAACCAAGTTACCAAGAGTAACTGGAATTTGGTTCCATACTAACCAATCGGTGATAGTAAACTCGGCACCTAACATCATGCCTAGTGGGAATAGGTACATGTTTACTACGGCGTGTTCAAATACCAAACCAAAGAAGATGAAGATTGGGAACCACATCGCCAATACTTTACCGCCAACGGTTTTAGAGGTCATTGCGCCAACTACACCTAAACACACCATCCAGTTACACAAGATGCCTTTAACAAACACGGTAATCCAACCGTTTAAGCCATGCTCGGCAAAACCTAAAGTACGGGCTGTTGAAGCTTTAACAAAGGCTTGGCCTACTGCGCCAGGCTCAACACTAAAGTTCATGGTAAAGGTTAAGGCAACCAAAAACGCTACCGATACCGCACCAATAAGGTTGCCTAAACCCACTAATAGCCAGTTACGAAGCACACCTTTGGCGGTGACACCTTCACGTTTTTCAAACAGCGACAATGGCGCTAATGCAAATACACCAGTTAGTAGGTCAAAACCCATAAGGTTCAAAATACAAAAACCAACTGGAAATACTAAAGCACCCACAATAGGCATACCGGTTTGCACTGCTGCGGTAATTGCTACAGCTACCGCAATCGCTAAAATTGCGCCAGCCATAATACCGCGCACAATGGTATCGCGAGTAGACATAAATACTTTGCTTTCACCGGCATCGATCATGGTTTGAACGAATTCAGCGGGTTTTACGTAAGACATAATACTTCCTTAATTTTCTAAAATAAAATCTGTTATGCACTCACCGCAACACTGTCGGCTTTAATCTGCACCTTATAGCTCGCTACCGAGACCGTTGGGTTCTCTAGGCAGATGCCGGTTTCAAGATTAAAACGTTGCTTTTTAAGTGGGCTTGCTACCCAAAGCTGACCTTGATGCTCACAAATCAATCCGCGCGACAAAACGTTCGAATTAGCAAAAGGGTCCATGTTATTAATGGCAAATACTTGCTCATTGTTACGTGGGCGAAAAAGGGCTACTTGCTGGCCATTTACTAGCGCGCAAATACCGGTACCTGGGGTAATATCGTTTAACTTACAAACGGTTTCGAAACTCATGATTATGCCTCCAACTCAACGTGTAGAATGTCGCCTTTTGCCTGTGGGTGTTTCTCGGCAAAAGTAGCCGGACGATGCTGTTCGCGCTCGCTAACAAACACTACGTTTTCATCACGTTGGTCGCTATTAATGAAATGAGCAAAACGTTTAAGTTGCGCTTCGTCGTTTAGAGTGTCGCTCCACTCACAGCTATAGCTCGCAACCAATTTAACCACGTCGGCTTCTAGTTGTTGGTTAATGCCAAGTTTGTCGTTTACAACCACTTCACGCAGGTAATCAACACCGCCCTCTAGGTTCTCTAACCAAACTGAAGTACGTTGTAATTTGTCGGCGGTGCGAATGTAGAACATCATGAAACGATCTACGTATTTAATCAGGGTTTCTTGGTCTAAGTCTGCAGCCAGTAAATCACCGTGGCGCGGCTTCATACCGCCGTTGCCGCCTACGTACATATTCCAGCCCGCATCGGTGGCGATAATGCCTAAATCTTTACCTTGGGCTTCGGCACACTCGCGGGTACAGCCCGATACACCAAACTTCATTTTGTGAGGAGTACGAATGCCTTTGTAGCGGTTTTCTAGCATTACGCCCAAACCAACACTGTCTTGCACACCAAAACGACACCAAGTGCTGCCCACACAGGTTTTAGCCATGCGTAAGGCTTTACCGTAGGCTTGGCCGGTTTCGTAACCAGCAGCAATTAACTTGCGCCAAATATTTGGAAGGTCATCTTTTTGCGCACCAAACAAACCAATGCGCTGGGCACCAGTCACCTTGGTATAAAGGGCATATTCTTCAGCTACTTCAGCCAGTACGCCAAGTGCTTTAGGGGTAACTTCGCCACCCGCCATGCGTGGAATCACCGAATAGGTGCCGTCTTTTTGCATGTTGCCAAGGAAGTTATCATTGGTATCTTGCAGGCTTACTAACTCTGGCGCCAATACGTGGTCGCCCCAGCAAGAAGCTAAAATAGAACCAACGGCTGGTTTACATACTTCACAGCCGTAACCTTTACCGTGTTTGTTTAATACCTGCTCAAAGCTTTTATGGCCTTCAATTCGAACTAGGTGGAACAGCTCTTGGCGTGAGTATTCAAAATGTTCACAAAGGTGGTTATTAACTTCTACGCCCGCTTTAGCCAACTCTGCATTTAGTACTTGGCCAATTAGCGGTAAACAACCACCACAGCCAGTGCCTGCATTAGTAGAGGCTTTAATCTCGGCCATCGTCGTTTGGCCATCGGCCACTGCTGCAGCTATCTTACCTTTGGTAACATCGAAGCAAGAACAAATAACCGCTGAATCAGGTAAAGAGTCTGCGCCCATTGCAGGTTTTTCTGCACCCGCATGAGCAGGCAAGATAAGCGTGTCTGGATGTTCAGGTAAATCAATGTCGTTAAGTTTAAGCTGGAGTAAGTTGCCGTAATCAGCGGTATCGCCCACTAACACTGCACCTAATAGTTTTTTGCCGTCTTCTGAAACGATCAGGCGCTTATATACACCCTCTTCATCGTTTTGGTAAACAAAACTCTTACAGTTTGGCGTGCGACCATTGGCATCACCAATACTGCCTACCTTTACTCCCAGTAACTTAAGCTTGGCACTCATGTCCGCGCCTTCGAAAGCGCTGTTGTTACCTAACAGGTGATCTACCGCTACCTGGGCCATTTTGTAACCAGGCGCTACTAAACCAAAGAAACTCTCGTTCCAAGAGGCACACTCACCAATGGCGTAGATGTTTTCGTCTGAAGTTAAACATTGATCGTTAATCGCAATACCGCCGCGAGGTGCAATGCTTAGCTCAGATTGACGTGCTAGCTTGTCTTGCGGACGAATACCGGTAGAGAACACAATGAAATCAACTTCTAGCTTGGTTTCATCGGCAAATTGCATGGTATTACGAGCATGCTCACCTTGCGCTTGGATTTCTAAGGTGTTTTTGCTGGTGTGCACTTGTACACCCATGCGCTCAATTTTGTTTCGCAGTAATAAACCACCTTGCTGGTCGAGCTGCTCGGCCATTAATACTGGAGCAAACTCAATAACATGGGTTTCTACGCCTAGCGCTTTTAAAGCACCCGCCGCTTCTAGACCTAATAGACCACCACCTACAACGGCACCGCTCTTACTCTTTTTAGCAGATGCTTCAATGGCTTTTAAATCTTCAATGGTACGGTAAACAAAGCAGTCTTTGTTTTCGCTACCTTTAATCGGTGGAACCCAAGGGTAAGAGCCCGTAGCCATTACTAGTTTGTCGTAAGCAATCTCACGACCAGTGCTTGAATACACCACTTTTTGCTCACGGTTGATATTGATAGCACGTTCGCCAAGCAATACCTCAATGCCGTGTTTTTCGTAGAAGCCATGTTTAACAAGAGACAGCTCTTCAGCAGTGTGATGAGAAAAATATGAAGACAAGTGAACACGATCGTAGGCAACTCGAGGCTCTTCACAGAAAACTGTTACGTCGAATTGGCTTAAGTCAGCCTTCTCGACCAAATCTTCTAAATAACGGTGCCCCACCATACCGTTACCAACAACTACTAGCTTCAGCTTGCTCATAGATTTTCCAGCGACAAAATAAGATTAATGCGCGGATAATAAGATGTAACAAAAACAAAAGAATGATGTAGATCAATAACAACTTTAAACTACCCTAAAGAGGTATATTGAATATTTAACCATCAAAATCTGTAATATAATTACATCTGGGTAATAAAGTGACGCTAAAATTCACGTACTCCGGCAATCTTGATTTTGTAAAATCGCGGAAATAATTTTTACAAAGCTACTCAAAATAGGTAGTTGGTTTGAAAATTAAGCACCGTTATTTAGCCCTCGACTACACTTGAAAAAGGCAAAGGTTAATAAACTAAAAAGATAATGATAAGAAAGTTAAGCAAATGTTATTTCGGTATATTTTGTTTACTGGTGAGTTTGCTAAACGCATTTTCGCACCCAGCATTTGCTGTTAAAAACATCAATTTAACCAGTGGTGAATGGCCACCTTATCTTTCCATAGACTTGGCAAAAGGCGGCATAGCCGCACAAATTGTTAGCGAAGCTTTTGCTCAACAAGGTATCAAAACGTATTACGGTTACTACCCATGGAAACGCTCATATGAATATGCTCGACGTGGCTATGGCGCAGCAAGCTTTAAGTGGCACGGCAGCTTAGCCTGGATTAAAACCGAGCAGCGCGAACGACACTTTTGGTTTAGCGAGCCCATTGTAAGTGGTAGTGAAGTTTTGTTTTCCTTGAAGTCGAAACCGGTACATTGGCAAAAAATAGAAGACTTAGAAGGTATTATAATAGGCGGAACATTATCCGCCGCTTACCCCACCCTGGAACAAGCAGCGCGCAGCAAACTGATTACCTTAGATAAAGTGGGAGATTACCAAAGCCTATTTGAACGCTTGTTGTATCAACGCATCGATGCAATAGCGCTAACCAAAACCGTTGCCTTGCACTACATGACCAATCATTTGAGCGAAGCAGAGATCCAGCAAATTACCTATTCCGAAACTCTCGTAGAGCAACGCCACTTTCGGCTTATGCTCTCTAAAAAACATCCGGAAAATCAGCACTATTTGCAGCAATTTAACCAAGGTTTACAAAAGCTCAAAACAAGCGGCCGTTACGCAGAGCTTTTAAAGCAGCTAGAGTCTAGGTTGGGCTCACCGTTAAATTAACGGCAAACACCGACTATTTAGCGTTAGTTCCCGCTATTTTTACAGCTTTCAAGTGAGTTGATTGGCGCTATGCTTTAGCTTTGTTATTCATCCTGTGAGCATTCATGAGCCGCTTAAATCAACAACTTGGCATCAGCCAAGGTATCGCATTACTCGCCACCTCTTTACTTGGCACTGGTATCTTTGTTGTTCCTGCTATTGCCGCTAGCATTGCCGGACACAGTTCTTTATTAGCCTGGCTATTGCTGATTAGCTTGGTATTGCCAATAGCCTTTACCTTTGCGGCATTAGGCAAGCGTTATCCTCACGCCGGCGGGGCCGCTCACTTTGTTGCCAAAGCCTTAGGGCCTCGAGCCGAAAAGCTCACGGCCTTTTTATTCATTTCGGTGTTACCGGTTGGCTTGCCTGCTGCGCTAATGATGGCGACCGGATTTTGGCAGGCGATGTTTTCTATTACGCCAAATACCGCCTTAATCATTCAACTTGGTACGCTGCTCAGCATGTGGCTATTAGGCATGGGAGGCGCAAAACTCTCAGGCAATATTCAAGGTTTGATTGCGATTGCGATTGTATTGCTTGTAGCGGCATTGTGGTGGCAGGGCGATGTGCAAGCAGGCGATTATCAGCTTCCTGAACAGATCGATATTCCTAGTATTGCCCCTGCATTAGCTGTGATGTTTTGGTGTTTTGTAGGCATTGAAGTCTTTGCCCATATGGGCGAAGAGTTTCGTCGGCCAGAACGAGATTTCCCCATTGCCTTATTATTGGGTGTGTTTTTGGCTGGCGCTGTGTACTGGGCGGCGTCGGTGGTGGTGCTTAAATACGGCAGCTATGGAGACCAACTTGCCAATACCCAATCACTGCCTCATTTAGTCGCCATTATCTTTGGTCAAAAAGCCAAGTGGCTAGCCGCCATTGTGGGCTATTTAGCTTGTTACGCCAGCATCAACATTTATATACAAGGCTTTTCGCGCTTGCTTTGGAGCATGGCCGATGAAGGTCAGCGGCTAAAACCGTTAGCGCGTTTATCCAAAAATAAAATTCCACAACATGCGCTTAGCACCATTGTTTTAGTTTGTGCAGTTAGCTGTGTTGCAGCCTGGCTATTTGAGTTACCACTGGACGAGTTAATCCGTTATGCCAATGGCAATTTCATCATGGTTTATCTGTTGAGTATGCTAGCTGGCGCTATTTTATTGCGTGGTTTTTTTAAGGTACTCGCCATGGTTGGCGTGCTGCTTTGTTGCTTGCTGTTAGTTGCCTTAGGTCAGCAGAGCATTTACGTATTGCTTCTGTGTGCAGCTTTCTTGCTGTTGCAAGTTGCTTTTAAACAGCTACAAACGCGAATCAAGGTGGACGCCAATAGCTGATCAGCAACTACAGCCCTAGTAGCGTGTTTGCCTCTGGGCTAAACCAGCCACAAAGATAGAATCTAACAGCCGTCTATTTTGCTTAATCGCTTGCGGCTTCAACTCAATTACCGTAGGCTAAAAATTCATCATCAAGGAAATGATATGACCGCATTTTTAACCACAAACCAGCTAAGTCGCTTACTCGCACCCAGTGCAAGTATTTGCTTGGTTAAACTGTGGCTGCTGCTTATTTCTAGCAGCGGTGAAATGTAGATATTTTTTCACTGGCTGCGAAGTGCAGCCAGACCTTACTTGCCCTTCGTAGCCTTATCCAACTCCTAAAACAAGGCTCGCAAGGACATGACTATCAGTAAAACTAGCAACATCTTCGCTTCCGTTCCGCGCTTTTCTCAAGCAGCTAAAGGGCTCTGTTTGGCCTTGATGGCTACCGCTTTGTTTTCTCTCAAGGGAATTTGGATCAAGCTGGCTTACCAATTTGGTATCGACCCCGCCAGCCTAATGACGCTGCGCATGGCCTTTAGTTTACCGATTTACCTAATGTTAGCATTGTACTGGTGGAGGTTAGGCCGCTTAGAGCATCAAAAACTAAAAGGTAACATTGTGCCGGCTGCGCTGGTTGGAATAGCAGGGTATTACCTAGCTAGCTTTTTAGATTTAAGTGGCTTGCAATTCATCTCGGCACCGCTTGAGCGGGTGGTATTGTATGCCTACCCTGGATTTACCATTTTACTTGCTTGGTTAGTTTACCGTCAAAAGCCGCAGTTAATTGTGGTGCTTGCCCTACCCCTTAGCTGGTTAGGCGTGGGGTTAATGATGTGGAGTGAAACCAGCCATCAGCATGATCCCCAGCAACTTATCTGGGGAACCAGCTTGGTTATCGCTAGCGCCTTTAGTTTTGCTTTTTACTTGGTCTTTAGCAAAAACATTGTAGCCAAGATCGGCAGCCAAGCTTTTACTCTTATTGCAATGATTGCCGCCAGTATTGCTATTTTCATCCACTTTAGTTTGTACGGGGACTTTACCGCACTGCTCAACTATCCCGGTCAGGTTTATTGGTATGCGGCTTATATGGCGCTGTTTTCTACGGTAATTCCCTCATTTTTATTTAGTGAGGCTATCCATCGTATCGGCGCACAACGCACCGCGATTAGTGGCAGCGCAGGCCCGGTTTTTACCTTAATAATGGCCGCTTGGATACTTGGCGACAGTATTGGTGTTCTGCAAATTGCTGGTATTGGCCTAGTTGTGGTGGCCGTGGCGCTATTAAACAAGAACTAAGCAAACAAGACATAGCCTAAGGCTATGTCTTGTTTTATTCTCAGCTTACATTGCTGCATCTGGCCATAACCTTAAATACAATGACAACGCTTAAATATTTAGCCGCTTACCCCGAGGCACTCACCAGCAAAATTGAAGATCTGCTTAAACAGCAGCGTTTAGCCGAGTTTCTATTAAATAAGTACCCTACAACGCATGACATATATAATGATAAAGCCCTGCGCGACTATTGTTTGTCACTAAAAAACCAATATATGCGTAAATCGGCACCGCTGAGTAAGGTTGTTTTTGATAAGAAAATTCATGTGGTAAACCATGCTTTAGGTTTACATACTTATGTATCGAGAGTTCAGGGAAGTAAATTAAAGAGTAAAAATGAAATAAGAGTGAGTAGCTTGTTTCAAAACGTACCTGAGCCGTTTTTAAACATGATCGTGGTACACGAACTCGCTCATCTAAAAGAAAAACAACATAACAAAGCCTTTTACCAACTGTGCCAGCATATGCTGCCTAATTACCATCAGCTTGAGTTTGATACGCGGGTTTACCTTACTCAACTAGAAGAAGTTGGGCCAATTTACTAGCCCAACTATTTGTTTTTAACCTAGGCCACTGCACCAGCGCCTTTAGGATTAGCGCCATAGTTGTTGTCTTCATGGCTATCTGACGCCAAGAAAATCAACAGTATAATCGCACCAATCAGCGGAATAAGCGCAATAAGCTGCCACCAACCGCTGCGACCAGTATCATGTAAACGCCTAGCGGCGATACTAATACTTGGGATGATTAGACCTAGCGTTAGCACTAGCGAAAGCAAAGGCAAGCCAATAATGGCATCGATAATGTTCGCTGCTATGCCAAAAATGAAGTAGAACAAGATGAACATCCAGTACTCTTTTCTACGAGCTCGTCCTGAAAAATCTGCGTATTTTTTTAACGCCCCAATAAAGTATTCCATTATGTTCCTTTTATATCTTTTACTAAACCAATCCAAAACTGGTGCTCGTAGCACCAGTTGAAAATAAAGTTAAGCCATTGTTATAAAAGAAACTATGATATAAGTCACTTGATCATCAATAAGCTATTTTAAGCACTGCTCAACTCAGCTATTTACCATCCTGCTACCACCTTTGGTGCGATAGCCTTTTAATGTTGACGCTAACCCTGCAGCTGCTTCACCCAATTGTTCAACCGCTGGCACTGACGAAATATTAGCTTGTTTAATCACCTCATATTGCATGCGCTGATTGCGAAATAACATTAAGGTCTTGGCCTATTTCACCCATTAAACGCTCACTAGTTTTGGCCTGTTTACACTGTTTTTTCAGTTAAGCTCGATAGCAGCTTAGTTCCCGATTGCAGATCTTCAATCATGCTTTGAATTTCCACCGTGGCGTCTTGGATTCGCTGGGCTAAGCTGGGTATTTCATCGGCTACAACAGCAAAATCATCTAGCTTTTATATGCAACTTGCAAAGCACCGCACAATTGGCTAATTGCACCGTTGGGAAAATGGTGAGCACCAGCTTCAACAGCTTGTTTCGGCAAGTAATTACTACGAAATAAAACATCTTACAGTAATCTGTCCTAGGCTTAACAAATAGCAAAAATGCTCACTGCAAAGCACTTGTATAATGCACCTAGCATACTGTAGAGTATTTACTCTAATACCATAAGGACTGTGTTAAAGTGATAAGACACTTTTGGGGTTTAAACCTAGCTAGCCTTGGCTGCCTAGCTAGCCTTGGCTGCCTAGTTAGCCTATTGCTGCCAGTAAATGCTAATGCCATTAGCTTCGAGCAAGCATGGCAAGATGTGCTAGAGAAAAACCAAAGCCTCGCGGCCAATAAGGAAAACGTAGCCCGCAGCGAAGCGCTGCGCGACGCTGCAAAAGATCTCTACTTCCCCAAAGTAGATTTAACCGGTAATTACACCCGTTTAGAAAAACCCGTTTCGCTTGATTTAAAAGACTTAGAGCCTTTGGCATCACTCGATTTAAGTGGTTTGGACCCCGCGCTAGGACAGATTTTAGCGCCGCTTTTAAACTTACCAACGGTAACTAACTTCACTGAGCAAGACATTACCACCAGCTCCATTCGGGCAATTTGGCCGCTGTATACTGGTGGCCGTCGCGGCGCCGCCATCGATATCGCACGTGAGCAAAATATTGAAGCTGGAAAAGTACTCGCCATGCAGCAGCAGGCTAAATTTGAAGACCTCGCCAAAGTTTACTTTGGGGTGGTGCTGGCTGCACAAGTGGCAGAAACCTATAAAGAGGTGGAAGACGGGCTTAAAAAACATCAACGTAATGCGGTAAAACTAGAGCAGCAAGGACAAATCGCCTTTGTGGAACGACTGCAAGCGGATGCCTCTTACGACAAGGCCAAAGTTGATACCAGAAAAGCCCTGCGAAATTATGAAATTGCCCAGTTAGCCTTAAAAGAATTGCTGCATGCCCAACAGGCTATTCAACCCACTTCTAGCTTATTCACTCAAGCAGACATCCCTGAGCTAGAAAGCTATATGTCGCAAACCCTAAACAGTTATCCGGGTTTAGCGATATTGGACAGTAAATCAGAACAAGCTAAAAAGATGGTGACCATAGCCAAAGGCGGTTACATGCCAGAGGTATACATGTTTGGTAACTATGACATCTACAAAGGCGACAGCTTAGCCGCTAAATACGCGCCCGACTGGATGGTGGGGGTTGGTGTGTCGGTGCCAATTATTGATAACTCTGGTCGCTCCGGCAAAGTAAATGCCGCCAATAGCACCGTGCTGCAGATTTCTTATATTCGCGCCCAAGCAGAGCGCGACCTGGGCTTGCTGGTAGAAAAAACCTATCGAGAAGCCGAGTTAGCATTAGAAGAATACCAAGGGCTAGAATCCACCTTGGCGCTAGCAAAAGAAAACTTACGTATTCGACTAAAAGCCTTTAGCCAAGGTTTAGCGACATCTCTCGACGTTGTGGATGCCGAGATGTACCAAGCAAGCGTGAAAACTCAGCGTCAATCGGCCGCTTATAGCCATGTAATTGCATTGGCTAAACTCACTGCCTTAAGTGGTGAAATGGCCAATTTTTCTCAATATTATCGATTTAACTAGGGTCTATTATGCGTAAATGTTCCGCGGTGTTACCCATTGTGCCCTTGCTGGCGATTATTGTTTGGGTTGCTTATTCATTTTGGCAGGCTTACCAGCCGCAGCCCTATACGCTGCAAGGCCAGATTGAAGCTCAGCAGTACAATATTTCATCCAAAGTAGCTGGGCGGATCGACCAAGTATTAGTGAGAAAAGGCGACCAAGTAGAGCCTGGGCAACTAATTTTTTCCATCACTAGTCCTGAATTAGATGCTAAATTAGAGCAAGCCAAAGCTGGCCAACAAGCAGCATCAGCCATGGCTGAGCAAGCTGAAAACGGCGCTAGAGCACAAGAAATAGCCGCGGCTAAAGACCAATGGCAAAAAGCCTTAGCAGCCGCTAACTTGGCAGAAAAAACCTACCAGCGGGTTGATAACCTGTACAAAGATGGCGTGGTTGCCGAGCAAAAACGCGACGAAGCTTACACCCAATGGCAAGCAGCGCGTTATACCGAAAATGCCGCCTCACAGATGTATCAATTAGCCAAAGAAGGTGCCCGTGACGAAACTAAGCGCGCAGCCTTAGAGCAAGCCCGCGCAGCAGCAGGTGTAGTAGCAGAGGTAGAAGCCTTCACCAGCGACACCTTAGTGACAAGCTGGCACTCTGGCGAGGTAAGCCAACTGCTGCTGCAAAGTGGCGAGTTAGCGCCTACTGGCTTCCCGGTGGTATCTATTATTGATATGCAAGATGCTTGGTTGGTATTGCACGTTCGTGAAGATCAACTTAGCCAATTTCAAAAAGGCCAACAGTTTAGCGCCATGCTACCGGCCCTGGATAATCAAAGTTATAAGTTTGAAGTAGCCCATGTGGCAGTAATGGGTGATTTTGCCACGTGGCGCGCCACCGATAGCCGTACAGGCTTTGATTTACGCACCTTTGAAGTTGAAGCCCGCCCCTTGCAGCAGATAGAGCAATTACGTGTAGGCATGAGCGCCATTGTTAAGCTTGAGCAACCTTAAGATGAATGCCACCAGTGAACCTCCGCTTAGTCTGAGACAACTGTATCAACAACAGTGGCTTTTGCTGCGTGACAATCGCTGGCTAATGGCCATGCTCACCTGGTTGCCATTGTTCGCTTTTTTAGCCGTTTGGTGGGTATTTTCTTCAGGTTTAACCCGTGAGCTACCGATTGCCGTGGTTGACCACGATCATAGCCAATTATCGCGCAGCCTAATTAATCACTATGATGCTAGCCCAACCCTAAAAGTACGCAGTGTTTACGGTGAACCACAAGCCCGTTCTATGTTACGCACCGGGGAAGTATCAGCTTTAGTAATAATTCCAGCCGATATGGAAAAGCATACCAAGCTGGCACAAACACCTAGCGTTGCGGCTTATTACAACAGCCAGTTCATGGTAATAGGCAAACAAATCAACTCTGCTTTGCAACAAGCTCACGGTACTTTTAGCGCCAAAGTTGCTGTGGCAAAAGCGCTAAGCCACGGCAATACCCAAACTTTACAAGCATTGGGCAGTGCTGTGCCTATTCGCAATCAAATCAGCGCCTTATATAACGGTAATAGCAACTATGCCCAATTTATTGTATCGGCAGCATTACCTGCATTTTGGCAAATTTTGATCATGACGGTAATGATTTTGGCGCTGGGTTCAGAGCTAAAAGACAATAGCTTTAAAAGCTGGCTAGCCAAGCAAGCTTGGCAAAAGCTAACCATAAAACTTAGCTTTTTTGGCGCTTTGTTGTGGCTGCAAGGCATATTACTGTGCACCTTAATGTTCCACGGTTTTGACTGGCCAATGCGAGGCTCTTGGAGTGTATTGCTACTGGCCTTACTGTTGTGTGTGGTTGCCTCTCAAGCCATCGCCTTAATTTTTATGCTGCTGTTTGAAGATGTAGCACGGGCGCTTAGTTTCGCAGGCGCTCTTACAGCACCTAGCTTTGCTTTTATGGGGGTAACGTTTCCGGTCAGCAACATGCCTTGGTTCGCCCAATTTTGGCGACAACTTATTCCGATAACCCATTATATTGAAGTGCAAATAGCCCAAGCCAACTACGGCGCTAGCGCTTTACAATCATTACCTAACTTATCGGCTTTATTACTATTCGGCATCGCCTTTATCAGCGCAGCGTGGCTGGTGAAAATACGCTTTAGTAATCCACACAACGTGGGGCTAAACACATGAACACATGCTTGTTATTGCGTATAGAGCTACGCAGAGTTCTTAGTAATCGGGCACTTATACTCACGGTATTTGGCGGTTTACTGCTGTACGCTTTTTTGTATCCTCAGCCCTACTTAAACCAAACGCCATTACAACAACCTATTGCAGTAATTAATGCTGATGGCAGCCAACTAAGTCGCCAGTTAATTCGTATGGTAGACGCCAGCCCTTTGCTAAAAGTGACCAGCCAAGTTGCTAGCATTGAAGAAGCTCAGCAACAGTTGGTGGAGCGTGAAGTAGGTGGATTATTGGTGATTCCCGAGCATTTCTATAGAGATGTATTAATGGGCCGCTCACCCACTTTATCCTATGCTGGGGATGCGTCTTACTTTTTGGTTTATGGAACCATAGTACAAGGCTTAGCCAGTACCTCTGGCACCTTAGCGGCACAAGTAAAAGTAGCCAAGATGGTAGCCGATGGCATCCCGCTAGCACTTGCCAGCACCTTACATTCACCCATTCAGCTAAATGCCAATGCAGCCTTTAATGCCCACCAAGGCTATCTGGATTATGTCATTCCTGCAGTGTTTATTGTGATTTTGCACCAAACGCTACTCATCGCAGTTGGGCTACATGCTGCGCCAGCCTTTACCTCACAATCAACATTATTAAGGCGAGCTAGCCCTTGGCAATTAGTGCTGGTTCGCAGCTTACTATTTAGCTTGATCTATAGTTTGATGAGCAGTTTTTATTTTGGTGTGGTATTAAATTTTTACGGGGTACATCACTGGGCGAACATTGCCCATATCTGCCAGCTGCTATTGCCTTTTTTAATCGCTACTGCAGGCTTAGCCCAATGTATTGCGGTTATATTACCTAAACGAGACTACGCCACCATAGTTGGTTTAATGACCTCGCTACCAACAGTATTTGTATGTGGTTTTATCTGGCCGCTAAGCTCTATTCCATCTGCAATTAACATTATTGCCGATCTAGTACCTGCTAAACCAATGGTGTTAGCGATGTTAAAACTCAACCAAATGGGCGCCAGCTTTAGCGAGATTCAAGGCCACTTTGCTCATCTATGGATACTGGCGATTACCTTTAGTAGCTTAGCGCTAGCCTTACTCCATATGCAAAAAGCGAAAGCGACTCCTTCTCTCAACAAGGTCGAAAAGCTACTTTGATAATCTGACATTTATCCTAAAAACTAAACATTCTTTAAATCATTAGCTTAATTAGCAAACGGAAAAGTAATTTTCATAAGCTCGAAGCGCTCACATCTTAAATACACAATTACAACAACTTATCAATATTTGTCACAGTTCTAGTTGCTCACTCTGTAAACAAATTTGTGCAGTGTTAAGTTTTAGATGTAGAGCAATTTGCTCGCACCTTGCAACCTTGGTTTAGGCCGGTTGTGCGTGTGATTAGGCCGTTTGCCTGACACATCAGTGATTAACATTGGATGGTGGGAATACTATGGAACAGTTTTATTTTACTTATTACGTAAACTACTTTGCTCGAAAAGCTAACAAACTTAAAAAGGTAAAAGTACACTCATAAGTTGCTCTCGGTAGCATAGGCCTTCTCTGCGGTATCTGGAAAGAATTGATAAGACCTAAAAGCCAGCTTTGCTTGCAAAGCTGGCTTTTTTTATTTTTAGCTGCTTAAGTTAGCTTCACAACAACATGTAAGCCTGGCTGTTGGTTCTGCAGTTTAATCTCGCCTCCATGCAAACGAACAATCGCTCTCACTAGTGGCAAACCCAGACCGTAACCAGGGCTATTGCGGCTACTTTCTAAGCGATATAAACGCTGAAATACTTTGTCTAATTCAGCCTCTGGAATACCAGGGCCATTGTCGCTCATGGCAAAGCCATTAGCCTTAACGCTTAATTGAATTTGCGCTTTCTCACCGGCATATTTGCTGGCGTTTTCTAGTAAGTTATAAACCGCTCGAAACAACAGAGTGGCATCGCCTTTTAAATAACACGCTTGCTCCACATGTAACGAAACAGTTTGCTGGCGCTCGGCGCATAAGGGCTGAATCAGCTCCACGGCATCTTCAGCAATCTGCTCCAACTCTACTTCACTAAAGCTAGATTGCTGCTGATGTTCTAAACGGGTAAGCTCCAGCATCGAGCTAAACGTCGCTAATATGCCATCCAGCTCCTGCAGCATACTCCCTAATTGTTCAGGACTTACTGCTTGCTGTTCGCTATCGAGTAACGCTTGCTCTAGCCGCAAACGCAAACGGCCCAAAGGAGTACGTAAATCATGCGCAATGGCATCGGTTACCCCGGCGATGGCATCAAATGAATGCTCGACCTGCGCCAACATTTTATTGATGTGCGTGGCCATATGATCAAACTCATCGTTACGCGGACTCAACACTACTCGAGCACTTAACTCACCCGCTTCCACTTGTTGAGCAATACGATTAATGCTGTTTACCCGTCGCAATACTTGCGCCGAGAAAAACCACCCCGTCACAATGCCTAAAACCAAGGCCAAACTTAGTGCAACAATACTTGCCTGAATAAAGTGTTCACGTAAATCAAACAGCGCTTCGTCGTCGCTGGCTACCATCAGCCGACCACCTTCCAGAGTTTGCACGCAGCCAGAATAAAGACGGATTTTGTTGTAGTTGTAGACGGGGAAACGCTTTAATGCCGGGCACTGAGCCAAGCGTTTGGGAATAGCATCTAAGCGCCCATAGGTTGTTTGACCATTATCAAAGGCCAGTACAAATTGGCGAGATTGCTCAGCTTGCAATAAAAACTGGCTGATAAAGTCTTGCGAGTTTAACTCTTTAGCTAACAAGCTTTGTTGCTGAATCAACTGGCCAAGCTGCTGGTCTTGACTCCGACTTAGCTGGCCAATGCTTAGCTGATACAGTACCCACAACAAAATCCCCACTACTAGCATCAGCAGTGCGGTATACATTCGAGTTAATCGCCAAACTGAGCTAGTGCGGGTTAACCGCCACATATAGCCAGTTTGACGTTTACTTTTCCACCATGCGGTAACCCACGCCACGCACGGTTTCAAGTAAGGGGCTATGGCCATCCAGCTCTACCTTTTTTCGTAAACGTGCCACATGCACATCAATAACATTGGTTTGTGGATCAAAATCGTAATTCCACACCGCTTCAAACAACAAGGTGCGGGTAACAACCTGGCCAGCATGCTCCATTAAATAGCGCAATAACTTAAACTCTTTTGGCTGTAGCTGGATCTCTTGCTGGCCTCGCCATACCCGCCTTGCTAATAGGTCCATGCTCAAGTCGGCTACTTGTAGCTTGTTTAAACTTGGCTCTGTTTGACCACGCTGACGCTGCAGCAAAATCTCGATGCGCACCAACAACTCTGCTAAGGCAAAAGGCTTAACTAAGTAATCATCGCCGCCCTCTCGCAAGCCTTTGACTCGTTCATCTACGCTGTCTAAGGCACTAAGTATTAGCACTGGTAAGTGCTTATTAGCATTACGCAAGGTAGACAACACCGTTAAACCATCAAGTTTGGGCAGCATGCGGTCTAAAACAATTAGCTGATAGTCCTGCTCTAAGGCCAGAAATAAACCCTCTTGCCCATCACTGGCTGCATCTACTTGATAGCCTTGCTCACTAAGCGCACGCTGCAAAAACTGCTGAGTAGTGAGATCATCTTCTACGATTAGTATTCGCACATTGCTTACCTTAAAAATGCCAAGAGGCAACACATTGGCTGCCTCTACTTTTGCGCTTAATGTTTTAAAACCGGAATGGTTTCACCACTTGCCACATCAACAATCACTCGCTGCTTGCCTTGCTCACCCAGTAGTTTGAATTTGTAAAAGGTAATGCCTTTTTCATTCTCTAATTCAAACTCAATAACCTGCGCTTGGTATTTGCTGTTCAGCATGGCCACAGTTTGTTGCAGGGACAGCTCAGATTCTGCTAGCTGCTCAAGCGCTATACGCTCGTCTTCATCTAATTTGCTTACACCCAATATGCTTAGCTTGCTGCTTTCGTTTTTAAGCATTTCGCCATCGGCTAAGCTTAGCTTGAGTTTATGCTTTTGCTCTTGAGCAAGGTTTACTACATCTACTTCATAAACAGCTTGGCCACGGTAATCATCTAACTCTAGCTCGGTAATTTGTCCTGGATAAGTGTTGTGCACTTTTTCAATTGCTTGCTCTAAGCTAAAACCGGCTTTTTTGATTGCTAAAGCAGAAAGCGCATCATCATCGGCCATCACCGCTGTAGACGTTAATGCAACCGCAGCAGCAACACAGATTTTTTTCGATAATTTAATTGGAAGTTTCATTTGGCTAATCCTCGTTGTGTAATCGACATGAGCAGATTACTAGAACCGCCCTTACCGCAAGGTGGCCACAACATTACATTTTGTTCATCTTAAAAAAAACCGAGACTAGCTGAGCAATAAGTACCTAGCCATTGCCCAAATGATAGCGTTTATAAGAATAAAATAAACGATTAATCAAATAGTTCGGTGCTTGTTTTAGCGGTATTTTTAGTACTGCGCCAAAGGCTCGGTAGTAAATTTTCGCAAGACTTCGGCTAAATGTTCCGCTTTGTCTTGGTGTTTGTTGTGCAGGAAATGATAAAGCGGTACTTGGTCGAGCACAGGACTCACCACAGTGATTTGTTTATGCCAATACTTTTTAATAACGTATTCGCCAAGTGACAGGGGCAATACAACTACATCAACGCGCTCTCGGCCGAGCATAGTGAGCGCTTGATGGGCGGTATTAAAAAACTGAGTACTGTTGTGCTTACGCATCTTTTCTTCTAGAAACAAATGCCCTCGCACCCCTGCTACTCTGTATTGCTGCAAGCTTTGCCAATCGCTCACTAGCGCCTTGTCTTTTTTTACAAAGGCAGCAATGGTGATATGGCCTACCGGCACCGGGATCAAAATATGATTAGGTAAGTAACTGGCGGCATAGCGGGTTCTGGCTAGCTCGGCATCAATATCATGATTATCTCGCGCATGACGTAGAGAGCGCTTGGCAGGCATAGGAACAATTTCCACTGTGTAACCTAGCTCTGAATAAGCAGCAGTTACCGTATCACTTACATGAGGATAAGCAGCGATGGTTTTAACGGTAGAGATGCGCAAACTAGGCTCAGCACTCAAATAACCACAACAGAGTGTTAGCATGATCAAACAAACAGTTCGCATGCTATTTCCTTAATCTCAAAAGAAAGTAATAACTGACAATCTACTTTTTAGTGTAGTTGATTACTTCTCAAATCAAGTCACATCACTGACAAATTTGTTTATTTATTGACCTGGCTTAATATAAGGCTCATTCAGCCGCTGCTTAAATAGCTGAATTAACTGTTGATTGGCATTGCTCTCGGTGGGTAAACGGCCATAGCCGTAATATAGAGCGAAGGCATCTTCATGGTAACTATGAAAGTTAAAATGGGTTTGGTACTGATCGACAACGTCTAGCACGTCACTCACCCATTGCAAACCACCGCGTTGCTGTTCAAAGCAACCGCGAATGCAGCCAAATTCACCAAGATAAAGCGGTACTTGGTGCTGCTCGCCCCAACGCTCCATGGGCTCAATCATTTTCTCAATGAGTTGTTTGTCCCAAGCAACAATATCTTTAAGCCCATGTTGAAAATCTAAACGCAACTGTACACGGCTAGCAGCACCGGTTCCACGGGTTTTCACCCAACCAGAGATTTGATAGAAATGACCAACTTTAGGCACAACAAACTGTTGCGAGCTGCCATTATTGGCATCGCTGGTTGTCGCGCTAATCTGCAATATATCTTCACCTCCCTGGCGAAGGTGTTGCGAACGACCACGCTGATTAGCCGACCACAAGTACCAATCTGCGTGTTGGCTTAGGTCAATTTTCACTTCACGCAGAAGCTCCTTACCATCTGGTGCATATTCATTAATCACCACCTGCTTGAACAAGCTATCACCAGCATTATTTGCCGATACGAGGGCTGGATAAATCAAATCAATTTTTGAGTCTTGGTGCTGTAGTTTCTTTCCTTCTACAAACTGCCAATCGCTGTCGGCGTTGATTATTGGGTTATCAAACTGGGCGCCATACCAACTAGGTGAACCAATCACTTTCAGCCTATCGGGATCAGGATAAGAGGTTGGAACTTGGTATTGGCGTAACCATGAGGCTTGCTGATGGCTAAATGCCATTGGCTCATAAAAGTGATATTGGTAGACAACATTGGAATCTGCCAACTTAAAGAAGTTTTGCTGCTCGTCGATTTGCCATTGGTTTTTCACAGCCAACAAGCGCTCTACAAAAATCATTTGTTGCTGGTTAACTTGTCGAATTGCCGTTACTAACTCGTTAGCAAGATCTTCCCACTGCTGTTTACTGCGTGTAGTGACCGGTTCGTTAAGTAAATCTAAGGCAGCTACATTGGGGTGGCCTTGGTAACGCTTGGCAATGGCTTGCCACAGACTAATTAGTCGCAGCTGATTTTCACGCTTATCCCACAAGGCATCGCCCGCACCATTAGATTGAAAACCGCCTTGGGGAACATGAATATTGAGCACAAGATAAATGCCATGCTTTTCTGCCCACTGCACATTTTTATCTAACCAATCCCAACCCGACTGGTGGTATTTATAGGGCGCACTGTCGCTCTCAAAGGTTTGATAATTTAGGTAGAAACGAATGCTATTAAAGCCCATTTCTTTTAGGCGAATATAATCTTGCTCGTTGTGATGTTGGCTTGGAATGCGAGTATTAGCCCATACCTCATTGCCAAAGGCCACGCCTTTTAAACGTACTTTTTCACCTTTGCCATTTACAATAAAACGGCCATCAACTCGCAGACGCAAGTTGTCATCATAGGGTTTAGCGGATTGGTAGACTTGAACTTGTTCGAGAGCCATATCGGGCTTGCCCCCTGCAGCACTGCAGGCCAGCAAATTAAGTAAAACCGTTGCAACTATTACTGATAAAACAAGCCGCATGACTCTTTCCTTTTAAGGCTAGCGAAACCACATTACGATTATAAGCAGCGCTACAAAGAGAAACTAAAGCCAAGTTCAACTAATTGAAGAATATGAAAAATCGTTACGAGAGATAAAAAAGCGACATCAATTACAAGTTAAAAACTAAAAGGCAGGGCAGCTTGTCGTATATATGCCGTAAGTCATTGACGGTAAAATAGTATATTTTTCTTGCCGGTACTCAGTAACTTGCCTTTCACACCAAATAACAGCGTCTTCATATTCCTCATAGCCATTGCCATTTGCGTTCCAGCATTGATTCTCATCTTCATAGCTGTCCCATGGAAGCAAAGCTTTTGATTCAGTGATTCGACATGATGAATAGGTATTTGGATCGTCTCCACCACCTTGGTCTAAACAAGCAAACAATAAAGGGCATATTACTAATACTGAAAGGGACTTATTTAGCCAACTAATAGACATCTAACTCAAAGCCCTCTTTGAAAACCACTAAACTGCTACATGGCACACTAAAAAACACTGTTTCAGATTCTACAAATTTAATCTCTAGTTCAGCGAAAGCTTGGCAGTCGATGAGCGAACCTGACTTGGGTGCCAACTTTATATCTTGCCCATAGATATCTAGATACAGGCTATCCGATGAATGATTTCTTAATTTAAGAAAGCGTTCGTTATGCTCCGTCACCACAATACCAAATAACGGTTCTGATAGTTCCGAAGCATAAGAGCTAAAACACCCGAGTAACAAGATTCCCAAAGTGAACTTACCCAAATCGTTGTTCCTTAACAAAAAAAGCCACTTTATCAAGTGGCTTTTGATATTTCAATCAACAGTTTGTAGCTTAGGCTTTATCAAGCGCTTGGCTAACGTCGTTGATGATGTCACCGATGTTTTCAATGCCTACCGAGATACGGACTAAATCGGCACTTACACCTGCTTTTGCTAACTCTTCATCATTTAACTGGCGGTGAGTGGTGGATGCTGGGTGACAAGCAAGCGATTTAGCATCACCAATATTCACCAAACGTAAAATCATTTGCAGGGCATCAATAAAGCGGCCACCAGCTTCTTTTCCACCTTTAATGCCAAAGCTCAAAATGCCAGAGGCTTTACCACCAACAATCTTTTCGCACAGCTCATTATAAGGGCTGGTAGGCAAAGCAGCGTAGTTTACCCATTCAACCTTTGGATGTTGCTTAAGGTAAGCAGCTAAGTTTTCAGCATTTTCACAGTGGCGCTCCATTCGTAAACCCAGCGTTTCCAAACCTTGTAAAATTTGGAAAGCATTCATCGGTGATATAGCCGCACCAGTGTTACGCAGTGGTACTACGCGACAGCGGCCAATGTAGGCCGCAGGGCCTAGCGCTTCGGTATACACCACGCCATGATAAGACGGATCTGGCTCGTTTAAGATTTTAAAGCGCTCTTTATTCGCCACCCAGTCAAACTTGCCGGAATCAACAATAATGCCGCCAATAGAAGTGCCATGCCCGCCAATGTATTTAGTTAATGAGTGAATAACGATGTCGGCACCTAGTTCAATCGGCCGACATAAAAACGGCGTAGCAACGGTATTATCGACCATTAAAGGTAGACCGTGTTTATGGGCAATTTCGGCTAACTTAACCAAGTCCACTACGTTGCCTGCTGGGTTACCAATTGACTCACAGAAAATTGCGCGAGTATTTTCATCAATAGCCGCTTCAAACCCAGCGTAATCGTCTGCCGATACCATGCGCACATCTACGCCTTGTTTAGGGAAACTGTGGGCAAACAAATTGTAAGTTCCACCATACAACTGGCTAGTGCTTACGATATTAGTGCCCACTTCACAGATACACTGAATCGCGTAGGTAATGGCAGCCATGCCAGAGGCCAAAGCAAGACCAGCAATGCCTCCTTCCATAGCTGCAACCCGCTGCTCTAGCACGTCGGTTGTAGGGTTCATAATACGGGTATAGATATTACCCGGAACCTTTAAATCAAACAGATCGGCACCATGCTGAGTATCATCAAAAGTGTAAGACGTAGTTTGATAGATAGGCACCGCGGCCGCTTTAGTGGTAGCTTCCGATTGATAACCATGATGAAGTGCTAAAGACTCTAATTTCATTACTGTTCTCGCTGCTAAAGGAATAAAACAACCCTGTCTGCCGCTGCAAATACTGCGGCAATTCCATTTATTACTGGCCACCAGCAATAAACCGAGGATCAACGTAAAGTGTTAGTTGTAGCCTAAACTACGCTACAAAAGATAATAGAAGTATCGCGCTTTGTGATCCATCACTAGGGGCTGTTTATCTTTAGAGCTAATTTTTGTCAGCGACTTAGGTTATTCCCATGTTGTGCCAACGGTAGGTTTTCCAGCGCCAGTGGTTAATCAGGCCACGGATAACTTCGTCTAAAGCAAAACAGGCCCAAGCGCCAATAATGCCAAGCTGCCAAGAGATAGAGCAAAGATAAATAATGGGCACCACGCCCCAAATAAAAGCAACCCCAACAGTGGCGGCAAACCTGCCATCGCCCACCGCTTTTAAGCCCATTCCGGCTACAATATTGATCGCCCGAAACGGCTCCATCACGATACAAATAATCAGCAACCATTTGGCATAGAATGCAACTTGTGGGTCGTCACTAAACAAGCTAATCAAGGGCTGATAACACCACGCAAATAAGCTCATATTGGCAAAAGCAAACAGCATGGCTAGCTTAATACAGCGATTGTATGTGGCGTCTACTTCATCCAGCTTTCGCGCTCCCATGTGGTGAGCCATGATGATTTGCCCAGCGGCCGCCAAAGACCAACTCACCGCCATAGAAATAAACAAAAAGCGCAGAACAAAAGTATAAGAAGATACCGCAAGCACACCTAAACTCGCCAATATTCCCGCTACTACGATTTGCTGCAAGGTATAGTTAGCAGGCTCGGCTGCTGAGGGAATAGCAATTTTCATCAGCGGTTTTATCACTGCACGCATGCGCGGCAATATTGCCCACGTAAACTCAAAGCTTACTTGCGCTTTTATGTGCACAATCAGCATCACCACCACACAAGCAAAGGCATAAGACAACACTGTGCCCAAAGCGATGCCTTTTAAGCCCATGGGCTCAAGCCCAAACCAACCAAAAAAGAACGTCGCATTTAGAAATATATTCATCACATTGGTGAGCAGCGAGGCCAACATGTTCCAGTTGGTCATTGCTTTAGCCGCTAGAATTGAGCCATAAGCACAACGCAACCCAAAGAAGCCAAAGGTGAAGGCCATAATGGCTAAGTACTCTTCTGCGTAAGTTTGCATCTGCACAGGGAAGTTAAGCCAAAGTGCTATATTGTCGAAATTAAGGTAGGTAAACAGACTAAATGCTAGACCAGCCAGGCCCAGCAACACCACATTAGTCATAAATACCGGCACGACTTTATCAAGCTTATTCGCCCCGTAATACTGAGAGGCGGCAGCCGTGCCACCGGTCGAGAGCATTGGCAGCACAAAAAAGCCAATCCATAGGTAAGGCATTAATAAACCCGCTGTCGCGGCGGCCTCTTCTCCCAACAGGCTAAGAAAGTAAATATCGGCCATTACAACAATGCCGCCGGTAAGCTGCTCAATTAAAATAGGCCACGCCAAACTAAACAATTTGAGTTTATTTACTGCGGCTTGCGGCATACTTCGGCTCCGGTGTTGGGCAACACTACATTGTAACCAGCTAAAGCACTTATAAGCTTACGATTTTCACTTTAATTGTTATTTTTCTTAAATTTGCAGCGAAGCCTCAATAAACCTTAAAAGCTGTGCATGCTATTTCATTAACTTCGCTAACAAGCGATCACAACCCGCTTTAAGTGCTTGCAACTCTTCTAGGGGTAAATCAGCTTGGCATAACATGGCTTGAGGGATTGCTTCGGCTGGCCCACGCATTGCTACACCTTGCGGTGTAAGGCTAATAACTCTTACTCGCTCGTCTTGCTCCGATCTGGCTCTAAGCACTAAACCTTTAGCCTCTAAGCGCTTTAATAGCGGGGTTAAGGTGCCTGAATCCAAGTGAACGCGCTCACCCAAGCTCTTCACACTTACGCTATCGTGCTCCCACAACACCATCATTACAATGTACTGTAAATAAGTAAGATCCAGCTTATCCAACAGTGGACGATAAGCCCGTCCCATTGCGTTCGAAGCACTGTACAGGGAGAAGCACAATTGCTTATCTAAACTCAGGCTAGCTACATGGTTTTGCTGTTTACTCATCACTGCACTCTAATGTTTCACTAAAAATAAATTGTGCACAATATACTTGCATTTCGTTTTCGCCTCAACTAAAGCTGCAGACAACTAAATTGCACACAACTTAAAAATAAAAGGTAACGATGATGACAACTCTATACACAACTTCAGCAACTGCACTAGCCGGCCGCAATGGACAAGTAAGTACCGACGATAAAAAACTAGATTTAGCATTAAGCTATCCAAAAGAGATGGGCGGAAGCGGCGAAGCCACTAATCCAGAACAGCTTTTCGCCGCAGGTTATGCAGCGTGTTTTTCTAACGCTATTTTGCATGTGGCTCGAGAAGGTAAAGTGGCCATTAAATCTGCCCCTACAACCGCTACCGTAGGCATTGGCCCTAACGACAACGGCGGCTTTGCGCTAACCGTTTCGCTTGCGGTAGAGCTTGAATTAGAACAGGCTGCAGCGGAAGAGTTGGTAAAAGTGGCCCACCAAGTTTGCCCGTATTCAAACGCGACTCGCGGCAATATTGATGTAAAACTGTCAGTAAATGGCGCTGCCTTATAAGCCGCTGCTCAATAAAAAAACCAAGCTTAGGCTTGGTTTTTTCACTATTTGTCTTTGTCTAACAAAGACTGTCGCTGCCGCTGATATTCTTCATAACTCACGTCGGCTTCATCCATGCAGCTTAAATAATCTTGATGATTAGTTTGCTTGTCACACTGTCGTTGCTGGTTGCCCTGCATGGCATGGTAGGCCTGCTGCTGGCTGCAAGCGCTGGTTATCAGTAAACTAAGAATGATTAGGGTTCTTCGCATTGCTAAACTCTCCCTCACACTGCGCTTAAGCAACTATATTAGGCAACTTTCTCAACAAACTCCTTATGAGAATTGTCAGCAAGTCAATTCGTCAATGCTTAGCTGGTTGCTTAAGAATAGAACCCCTTGTACATACTAATATTTTGCAGCCTTATCCCCAGCCGAAGCAGCTGATTATGCGACACAACAGCAAAGCCTTGTTTGCTAAAAAAGTCTTTGGCCACCAATGAGGCATCTACTCGTAATCCGGCAAGCTTTTGTTCTCGAGCAATGCTTTCAACATGTTGATAAAGCGCTTGGCCCACTGCTTTTCCTTGATGCTGCGGCGCAACATAAAAGCAATCAATATAGTCTGCTGCTAATTCAATAAATCCTAGCAACTGCTTATCAGCTAAGGCTAAAAAGCAGTGTTTGCTTTTCAAGCGCTGTTGCCAGCGATAATAGTCTATATCTAGCGGCGCCCACGCAGCTTTTTGTTCTTTAGAATAAAACTCATCGTCGATGGCATGCACTGCTTGGGTGAACAAATCGGCCACTGCTTGGCAATATTCATCGGTGTAAGCCGTGATAGTGACCATCATGGCAATAATCTCGACAAAGCTTGATTAATATCTAGCAACGTCGGCTCGCCATTAGGACTAAGCAAATAAGCTAGAGCAACTATATTGAGTAGCACCGTACAATAATAACCCCAGCGAAAAGACTGCTTTTGAGTTTTATGCCGCAACGTTTGTTGGGCGAACATCGCACCTGGCCAGCCACCAATAAGCGCAAACACATGCAGCTTGAGCTCTTGAACACGCCAGCGACCGGCTTGCGCTGCCGATTTATCTAGGGCGTATAAAGCAAAAGTAACCACACTCATAACTACATAGAACACTAGCAAAGCCAGTGGCAGTTTTTGCAATAGCACCAAACTAAGCAGTAAAACAAAGAAAGCCAACGCAGGGATGCCCGCTCGCTTGGCTAAACCATTTGGCTTATTAGAAAATGCTGGCTTACTACCCACTAAACGCAGCTGCTTAGCGCAGAGACGACCTTGTTTATCCTTCGCTAAGGTGCAATTAAGCCAATGGCCAACTAACTTTTCTGGGTCGAGCTTTTTGTCCACAAAGCTGCTTATGTGCACAAACAACTGCTTAGACTCGCTATTCAAGCTGAGAAAGCCAAAACCCTTAGCCCGATTCCACGAGGCCAATTTTGCTTTAGCCATTTTCACCTCGGCCTTTTATCGCCAAGTTTTGGGCAAAGCGCTCAATCTGTTTTGCCATTAGCGGATTGGTATTAGCGAGTCCTTTAGCAACGCCAAGCTGATTTTCGACACTATGATTTTGGCTCTGCTTAAATTGCGCTTGCCAGCTATCAATGCTTATTTCAAAACCAACAATGGCTTTATTTAACTGTTCAATAAACTTATCGGGTGCATCGCTCACTTGCCAAGGCTGACTTTGGGCTTGCTCGTTTTGCTCAGTTAGCCTTTGCAACAAACTTAACTTCCAAGCAAGATCATCTTGTGTAGTCATGGTCCCATTAATATGCACAGCTTGGTAATTCCAAGTTGGCACCACTTTAGGGTTACTTTGTTTTGAAGGGTAATAATTAGGAGAAACATAAGCATCTTCCCCTTGAAACACCACCAAAGCAGCTAGAGGATTAAGTAAACGCTTTGCTAAAGGATTAATGCGAGCAATATGCCCTTGCAAACACCAACTATCTTCAGCATTCTTAGCCAGTAGTAGAGGTACGTGATCGGCCACTAAACCCGCTTCACTAACGGTACTAATACAGGCTAAAGGATATTCGCTAATCAGCGTAGATACTTGATGCCAATCTTGTTGCTTAAAATGCGTTGGTATATGCACGTAGTGTTGCTCCCTGTTGTTCTGCTAAATACTCTCACGGAACGGGAGCGCTACACTAGCCTTAGTTGGGCAATTATGGTGTGTACATTTCGGGCTCTTTCGATAAGGTCATGGCATAACCTGCGCTAGCCAAGCCCTCTACATCGGTAGCTTTTACCTGCATTTCTCCGCTAATCCAAACCACTTCCCATGGTTCTATCATATCTATTCCCTTGGGATGACTAACGTGAATAATTTGATTAGGTGGTGGCGGTGGTAAATGCAAACACGCGCCAAAAAATGGCACTAAAAAGAATTCGGTGATTTTGTTGCCATCACTTTCTAATGGCACAATAAAACCGGGCATACGCATGTTTTGCCCATCGAGAGCATGAACTAAGCCACCAGTTTTAATTTGTGGGGCACGTTCATCTAACTGCACATCATGATTGATGGGTGCGGGCTTTTGACCACGCTCCAGCTCAGGAATGAGTGTTTGCCATGGGTTCGCCGCAGCTAACACACTCGGGCTAAACAGAACCAGTAAACTTAAATATATAATACGCAACATAAAAAGACCTTTAAGCCCGACTTGCGCCGGGCTTAGCTTAGTAAATCAATTAGCGTCTAAAGCGCCACGCATAACATTGTAAATAGCGGTATTGTCTACCGTACGACCCACAAAGGCGTGTGAATTTAGACCCCAAGATGCAATAGGCACATCTACGTTAGTGTGGCTTCCCCACTTCCAACTTACCTCTGGTACAACACCGATACCGTTGGTTTTCTCAAGTACCAAACCACCGGTTTCGTGGTCTGCAGTTACAATCACCATGCTGTCGCTGCGTAAATCAGACCAATTAACCACTTCTTCCACTGTCTTATCAAAAGCAATGGTTTCGTGAATTAAGCGCTCTTCATCGTTGAGGTGGCCAGCAAAGTCGATTTGTGAACCTTCTACCATCAATACAAAGCCATTTGGATTTTTCGATAAGATTTCAATCGCTACTTGGGTCATTTCATTCAACTGTGGAATGTCTTGCTCTTCGTAACTTTTTTGATCTCCCAAAGGCAATATGTAAGGAATTTCATCTTCACCAAAAATACCGGCAAATAGAATTTCTGCATTTGGGTCGTTAGCAGGTAAAGCCGCTACTGCAGGAATCATATCGGTTTTGTTTTTCACGATAGTGTAGCCACCTAGGTCAGCTTGCTGGCTAATCACATCTACGCCATCAACTTGCTTGCTACCACATAAGGCTACGTTAGGTTTTACATCGCCAAACATGCTTTTTGAAAGCGTCACAAAATCATTTCGATTTGGACCATGTGAAACAAAGGCCGCAGGCGTTGCGTGAACACAGTGTGACGTTGCCACAATACCTACCGATTTGCCCTGCTTTTGCGCATATTCCATGATGGTTTCTAAATCAGAGCCATCTCCCGGACGAGCTTGTGCAATGGTGCCAGATATGGCTTTACGACCAGTTGAGATTGCCGTGGCTGCCGCCGCTGAATCGGTGTAATAGTTCATGCCTAGCTCTGCCAAGTTCTCGTAACCCAAGGTATCGGCACTGGCAGTTTTAATATCGCCGCGATGCTTACCAGACTCTAGGAATAAGGCTTCACCCATGTAGGCGCGAGTAATATCAATTTGCCCGTAACCCATACCGTCACCAATCATCAATACAATGTTGTTGGCTGATTCAAGATCAATGACATCAATCTCTTGGCTAGAACTGGTTTGAGTCGCTAAACCTTGATTGGTGGTTAAGTTTACTTGGTAACGACCGGTAGCATCAGCACTGGCCAGTTTGCGAATGTCGCTAATGGTTTGGCTATCATCGTCAGTTAGGGTAACGCTCATGTCACCTTCTGTGTCCCAGTGGTAACTTTGCGCAAAGGTGCTGCCGTCTGCCGTTAAGCTGGTAGGCAAGTTAGCCACAGTTACGGTGTCGTGACCAACCACTGCACGTACTTTTGCCAAGGTAAGTGGCACAGCTTGCTGACCATCACCCAAAGTAGACAGTGAAAATACGTAGCTGCCCGCTTCTACCTGTGCCGACATTTTGCCGCCTGGGTAAGTTGTCAGTGACGACTCACCTTCGGTTAAGCTAATTGGCTGATTATCTAAAGAGCCATAAACCAATGGTGAATCGATGCCTTGGTGTAAGTTAAAGCTAATGGTACCGGCTTCTGCAAAGTTCATTTGTAGTTGGTAGTTACCTGCACCGGCATAGCTAAATTGGCTGCTTTCGTCGGCGGTCCAGTCGTTGAAGGTGCCTACTAGGTACATAGCTTGGCTTAAATTATCAACGTCACTATCGGTGATGTTTTCAATCAACAATGTTGGATTGTCGATGGTGGCTGAAGCATCAAGGGTAAAACGAAATACCTGATCTTCATCGTCGGCAACGGTGATATCCATGTTTTGGTTACCAAAGTCATCGTACTTGCGTTGCAGTTCCATTGGGATATCAAATACCACTTCAGCATCGGCGTCTTCACCAATCGCTAAGTCGCGCTCGGCACTCCAGCTTGGGTCAGAGATTTTGAAGGAGTACTCTCCTGGCTGCATGCTAAATAAGGCAATGTATTCACCGTCGCCTTGGTAGTGCAATTGAGCTTCTGGGCGCGAAGACCAGCTATTCATAGAACCCTTGATATACAAGCGACAATCTTTGTTGGCGTCGGCAGCAATTTCTTCATCGCTACATTTAAACGGCCCTAAATCAATACTGTCGGCGATGGGTGGATCGAGATACACATATTCAGTATCACTATTACAACCGACTACAGCAGATGCGATAGACACCCCTGCAACTACTTTTAATACTTTCCCTAAACGCATTACATTTCCTCAATAAGTACTGATTAACTTGCGGATACATCGAAATAAATACCGCGGGAAAGCTAGCTACGATTAATGACACTTATATTAAGCCTATGAATCAAAAGCGGTTTACCATCAAAGTAAATGAGCAATTAAGCTCACTTAAAGATAAAAAAGAGAAAGATTAAACTAGCGAGAAGATCAGAAAGGGTTTTCAAAATGAATCGAAAACATTTTCATAAAGTAGGAAATAAAAAATAAGAAATAATTGTGACAGACCAGGTTAATAGTAAAAACCAAGGGAGACGCGAAACAAGCTTCCCTTGGTTTACACTCTTACACTTTAAAATTAGCGATACTGGCTTGAATGAGGCTACTTAGTTGGCCTACTTTTTTGGCTTGCTCTGCGGTTTGTTCGGTACCTTCTAAGCTCATTTGAGCTGCCGACTCAATATCTTGCATTTCACTAACCACTGTTTCAGAGGTTGATAATTGCGCATCACAAGCCGCACTTACATCATCAAGCAAACGTGTGATGTCGCTTACCAATTGATGGGTTTTCTCTACTGAAAGCTGCATTTCTGACATCAGTTCAAAACTGGTATTAGCTTGCACTTTGCCTTGTTGCATTTGCCCCTCGGTTTTCTCAGCGCCTTTCACTAAGTCACTCATCATCTGTTCGATTTGATCGGTTGAACCACGGGTTTGCTTAGCTAAGTTGCGCACCTCATCGGCAACTACCGCAAAGCCACGGCCATGCTCACCAGCGCGCGCAGACTCAATCGCAGCATTAAGCGCCAGCAGGTTAGTTTGTTCGGCAATGCCGTTAATCACTTCTAAGATTTTGCTGGCGTCTTTACTGTTTTGCGCTAATTCACGCATATCTATCGAGGCTGTATCTACTTGGCTCACCAAGTGCTTAATTTCATTGGTAGCCGATTGAGTCAGGGTATTACCTTGCATCGACGCTTCATCAATCGCAATTGCTGACTGATCGGCATTACGTACATGATTGGCCACTTCATTAAAACCTTGGGACAAGCTGCCAATATGCTGGCTTACTTCGGCAACAACTTGTTGCTGTTGACCTACTTGCCCCTTAGATTGCTGGGCCAACTGGTTCAGCTGATTGGCCGCTTCATTCAAGGTGGCAACATGCTGGTTAATGCTTGTAACCGTGCCTTGTAGCAACTCAATAAATTGATTAAATGCCGCTGCCAGCTGCGCTAATTCATCTTTACCTTTAACTTTTAAACGCTGGGTTAAATCCCCATCTCCTTGGGCAATCGCCTGCATGGCTTGCACCATGGTAACCACCGGTTGGCGAATAAATCGGGTAATCACCCATGCGAGCAACAATGAAATAAATACAATTGATACACCAAAAGCCAAGCTTGTGCGCGCAGTTTGGTGCAGCTGCTGGACAATGGCTTGGCTAGATTCTCCCAAAATCTGCCATTGTGTTTGCTGGCTATCTCCTGCCCCTTTTACCACTTGCTCAGCAGCGGGATTAAGCAAATCGTCCATCAGTAACTGCTGCTCTTCGAGCAATTCAAAAATGCTGTTGGCAGCAACAGAAAGCTGGCCCACATACTGTTCTACTTCAATAATCCACGCTTTGTGGTGCTCTCTGTTTAAGCCCTTTTTCAAATCAATAAGATCATTTTCTGCGCCAAACAACTCCAAGTAAAACTGATCTTTACTGCGGCTATCACGGCGATTTAAGTGACTCATTAATCCGATAGATGCAGCCTGAATATGATTCGCTAAACTCACGGTTAAAGCAGGTAAACGCCCTGAGTTAAGAAGATCTAAGGTGGCATGAATATCCGATGTTTTAGCTAAGGCTTGTGGCACTAGCTGGCGCAGCACGGTGTTCTCGAGGCTACTCACCTCGGCTAACAGCGGCACCAGTTCATCAGCAAAGTGCTGATCCAACAATTGGCTGTTGCTAGTTATTTGCTCGGCATTATTAAAGGCTGCCAAATAAGGGCTCTTAGCCAAAGCTTGGGCTTGCTCTGCCAACTGCTGGTATTGCTGCAACAAACGCGGGTCTTCTGTTTGGCTATAGCGCGATTGCAGAACCAGACGCTGCAAGGCATTCACCGACAGCTCGCCAGCTAAGCGGGCGCTAGGCTCAACAGTATCGGAGAATTCTACCGCTTGTTGCTCTACGCCACTAAGCGAGTAATGGCTATTCCACAGCATCAGCGCAAGCAGCAACACTATGCCCACAGGGATAAGCGCAATTTTTTGGCTTAGGTTTAATTTGTCCATCATAAGGCTGCCGCTCCTACCATTACCAACAAGCCACTGCGCAAACTTACAAAGGCAGCGTAAGCCTGATTAGCATCGGAATAGGCGTTTACTTGCATGAGCGGGCTGTCTTTTTCTATTTGTAAAATGGTTTTAGCGCGATGTAGCTCGGCCAGTATATTCACGCTGGTATCCACAAGTTGATAAGCACTAGACTCGCCGGCCGGCAAACGCCCCGGTTTGCTAGGCTCAATAGCCAATTGGCGAAACAGTCTTTCGAGCAAATACCAAGATTGCAAAGCCACGATGTTTACATCTGTTAGCTCTCTGCCGCTGACACTTAGCGCATTGGAAAACTGCAAAGGTAGCTCTCTTGCTTGGCTAATAAGTAGCAGTTCTGCTTGGGTTTTATTGACGTTGTTGGCTAAGTCTTGCAGTGAATCTCTCTCGACCAAACCTTCAAACAGGTACTCGATGAGCACCAACTGTTGATACACATCGTTAACCGATTTCCCCAAAGGTCGCTCTACTTCTGCCCCTGCGGGCACACCCAACTTAGTCATCACTTGACTCAGTTGCTGCTCTAATTCCTCTAGATAAGGCATTACACTGCGAGGGCGAATTACACTATAAGCCACTGGCTTAGGCTCTATTGGGTTTAAACCTTGCGAACTTAATAAGCTAGCAGCCAAAGCACTTAGCTGACGAGTTTTAAACACCAAATGCACTGCTAGTTTATCGGCAAAAATCTGTGGTTCGCTCTGTAATTCACTTAAATCATTGGCTGAGCGAATGGCCTGCAATTGCCCACTAATAATCTGCGTTTTTTGAAACAAGTGGTTGTTGTTTACAATCGCCGCGAAGCTGCTAGGGCTTATCAATAACAAACACACCCACACACTACGCCACGGTTTAACAATAAGTGATAAAATCATCAAAGTTTTTTCTCTTCCCTGAGCTGCCATTCATAGCCAAATTGATTAAGGTTTACGATGAGTTTCAGATTTATCTTTCAAGCATAGAAAGCTTTTAAGAATAAAGCCAAGCAAGAGCCAAACCAACAAATGATGTTAGTCATAAAAAGATGACAATTGAATGACTTATATCAGCTTAGAGATTGAGTAAGCGTTTTATGTTCTGCTGAGTGTGCAGCTGTAAATCGGCCACCGTTTGCTCACGCAAACCAGCGACTTTTTGATAGATGTGGGGTAAATAGCAAGGTTCGTTACGACGGCTTTTCGGCTTTGGGCGCAAATCGCGAGGTAACAAATAAGGGGCATCGGTTTCTAGCAATAAGCGATCGTTAGGGATCTCGGTTACGCGCTGTTGCAGGTCTTCACCACGGCGTTCATCACATACCCAGCCTGTGATACCAATATATAAGTCTAAATCTAAACACGCTTTAAGTGCGGCTTTATCACTGGTAAAACAGTGCAACACTGCACCGGGAAGCTTATCTCGCCAAGGTGTAAGAATATCGATAAAGCGTTGATGCGCATCGCGTTCATGCATTACCACCGGCATGTTCAACTCGGCAGCTAAAGCTAGCTGGGCTTCAAAAATGGCTTCTTGCTGCGGGCGCGGCGAAAAGTCACGGTTGAAATCTAAGCCACATTCCCCCACTGCCAGCACCTGTGGTTGTGCAAGCAAAGGTTTAAGCTGTTGTAATTGCTCAATAGTTACCGACTTTGCATCATGAGGGTGCACACCTGCCGCGGCATAACACAGGCCAGGCCACTGCAAAGCCAACTCGCTAACCGCGAGGCTTTCATCCATATCGCTAGCCAACAACAACATGCCGTTTACCCCGGCTTGTTGGGCGCGAGCGATCACTTCATCACGGTCTTTATCAAACTGCGAGCTAGTTAGGTTTAGTGCAATATCGAACATGGGTACGTTAAGCTTGCGCTTCTTCGTCATCTTTACGCACATAAAAGCGCGCAAAGAACAATCCCACTTCAAACAGCAACCACATTGGCAACGCCAACAAGGTTTGTGAAATAACATCTGGTGGGGTTAGCAACATGCCCACCACAAAGGCCCCCACAATTACGTAAGGGCGCTTGCTGCGCAGCTTTTCAGGCGTGGTGGCGCCAGACCAACATAACAACATGGTAGCGATGGGAATTTCAAAGGCTAAACCAAAAGCAAAAAACAGCTTAAGTACAAAATCCAAATAGTTGGAGATGTCGGTAGCAATAGTTACGCCTTCGGGCGCAACCGCAGTGAAAAAAGCAAATGCCAGAGGAAATACCACATAAAAGGCGAACGCCACACCTGCATAAAACAACAAGCCTGAGCCAAACACTAAGGGGATTAGCAGTTTGCGCTCGTGTTGATACAAACCCGGCGCAATAAAGCCCCAAGCTTGCGCTAACAAATACGGCATGGCTAAAAATACTGAGGCCACCAAAGTTAGTTTTATCGGCGTAAAAAACGGTGCAGCAACATCGGTAGCAATCATGCTGGCGTTTTCTGGCATTACGCTTAACAAAGGCTCGGCGAGCAAAGCGTAAATGTCGTTAGCAAAATACACTAGGCAGAGAAAAATTAGCAAACAAGCCAATACTCCACGTAACAAGCGATTGCGTAACTCAACTAAATGCTCAATTAAGGGCTGCGCAGGGGCGTCACTCATAGCTTATTTTTTATCTTCTTGGCTGGATTCAGGTGGCGGATCACTGGGCATGGTTACCGTGTCGGCCTCGTGTTGATTTTGCTCTGGTGAACTCTTTTGATAAGGGCGAGTCACCGATTCGGCGCGGGCTTTTAAGGTTTCGAAAGATTCACTTAAATCACCATTAAGCGACTCAAGACCTTGTTGCTCGGCTTTTTTAAGGTTTTGGTGAAGCTCGTCTAGCTCAAGCTCTTGCTTAAGCTCGGTAGTTACCGAAGACACCGACTGCTTTACCTTACGCACCACCGCCAACACACTACGAATAGCACCTGGCAAGCGTTCTGGGCCTAGTATCACTAAGCCCATCACCGAGATAAGGATTAACTCCCAAAACCCAATATCAAACATGCTTAGCCTTGCTGTTGGTCTTTGCTTTTAGCGGTTTCTTCAGCTTGCTCTTTGTTTTGAGCAAGTTGTTCTGGTGTAGATTTTTCAGCCGTTTTGCTTTCATCGTCGTTCATGGCATTTTTAAAACCTTTTACTGCAGAACCTAGGTCTCCACCCATGTTACGCAGTTTTTTGGTTCCAAATAGCAACACCACAATTACCGCTACGATCAACAGTTGCCAAATACTAATTCCACCCATCTGTTTTTCCTTTTCCTGTTCTGCTTAGCCACAATGGCTATATATCTATTTTAGTTGTCGCCAACTCATTAACCCAACAAACCCACTACTTATTGCCAAGGCTATCGATACGGTCGGTAAACTTGGGTAAAGCAAAGCTGCCGAAATCAAACTTGAAGCGGCTGCCAAGGCTAAAATTAAACTACGCTGGCGCTGCTTTTGTTGCTGCAAATACTGTGCGGTAAATTGCTGAAACTTAAGCTGCTGTTGCTTTGCCAATTGCAGGTTATCATAAACCAACTCTGGTAAATGCGGCAGCGTTTCCAACCAGTAAGGCGCCTTTTCTTTAAAGGTGGTAAATACTGCCTCTGGCCCCACTTGTTTGCGCATCCAACGTTCTAAAAAGGGTTTAGCGGTTGCCCACAAATCCAATTCTGGATAAAGCTGACGCCCTAAACCTTCTATATATAACAAGGTTTTTTGTAACAATACCAACTGCGGTTGAACTTCCATATTGAAGCGACGCGCAGTATTAAACAAATTCAATAGTACGTGACCAAAGGAAATCTCTGACAGCGGCTTGGCAAAAATAGGTTCACACACGGTGCGAATTGCAGCCTCAAACTCTTCCACTTTGGTATCTGCTGGCACCCAACCCGAATCTACATGTAACTGGGCCACCTTGTGATAATCGCGATTAAAAAACGCCAGAAAGTTTTCGGCCAAATAGCGCTGATCTTCCTTATTCAAGGTACCCACAATGCCACAGTCAATACCTATGTATTGGGGGTCTTCTGGGTGCTCGCGTGATACAAAAATATTCCCTGGATGCATATCAGCATGGAAAAAGCTGTCTCTGAATACCTGAGTAAAGAACACTTCCACACCACGCTCAGCCAATAGCTTCATATTGGTGTTTTGCGCTACTAACTCATCAATGTTGGCAACAGGGATACCGTAAATGCGTTCCATAACCAACAAGGTCTTGCGGCAATGATCACTGTACACCTCTGGAACATACAGCTCTTTTGCGTCAGTAAAATTACGGCGTAGTTGTATGGCGTTAGAAGCTTCGCGCGCTAGGTCTAATTCATCAACAATGGTTTTTCGGTATTCTTCCACCACTTCTTTTGGACGCAAGCGGCGACCATCAGCAAAAAATAGGGCAAAAAAACCTGCAACCCGCTGCATTAAGGCAATGTCTGAGAGAATGGTTTGCTCGATGCCAGGGCGAATAACTTTAAGCACCACCTCTTGGCCATTTTCTTTTAAGGTGGCGGTATGTACTTGGGCAATAGAGGCCGATGCCAAGGGCTGCATATCAAAGTCATCAAACAGCTCGTCGATGGGGCGCTCTAAAGCCAACTCAATTTGCTGTTTAGCTAGCTCGCCAGAAAACGGAGACACTTGGTCTTGCAGCAAAGCTAGCTCATCGGCGATATCAGGCGGTAACAAGTCGCGACGGGTCGACATCATTTGGCCAAATTTTATGAATACTGGCCCTAACTCTTCCATCGCCATGCGAATACGGGCACCAGCAGAGTCATTTTTATGCTGATTACGCCACCAAAACACCATACTGCGCAGTAAACGTAACGGCCAAGGCCAAAAACGCTTAGGTAACAGTTGGTCGATACCATAACGACAAAGGGTGCGGTTTATTTGACGAAAGCGCGCAAACTCCTTGGGCGTCATTTACTTAAACCCTCAATGCGCAAGGCTAGTTTATCGAGATCCTTACTCATGGCTTGAACTTGCTGCTGCCAGGTTTGGTATTCCAATTGCCCCACCAGCAATCCCCATTCTTCACTGGCTATTTCATTTATCTTTGCTGGAGTTTTATTCAATACACTTTTAAGCGCTTGCGCCACCGTGCGACTTTTAGACACCACTTGGTAAGCGGCCACATCGCCAATGCGCTGCGATAGTTTCTCTTCAAAATCGGGCTCTAGCTGCAAAAACAGATCGGAAAACTGTTGAGCAAGTTTAATATCACCTTCAAGTTGCAACTTATCTTGTTTAATTAAACTAGGAATTTTGTCGGCTTGTTTTAACTCAGCCAAGGTAAACAGCGACATGCTTAAACTGCAGTGGGGCTCTGCCTCATATTGATTAAGCACATCCAGCTGCTGTTCGCTAATCACGAAGTAAAAGCATGGTAGCGGCGTTATTTTAATCGCCAGCACTTTACCCGCTAATTGGCCACGGCGCGCTTCACTGGATTCATCCAGAGCCAATACTTGGTTGCTGAGAGCTTCTACACCAGCACTAATTAAAGACGATAAGGGCATAGCGGCCTCTTAAAACTTATAACCACGATGCAGCGCAACTACACCACCGGTTAAATTGTAATATTCTGCACCTTCAAAACCCGCTTGCTGCATCATCTCTTTAAGCGTGTCTTGGTCGGGATGCATACGAATAGATTCCGCCAAGTATTGATAGCTCTCGGCATCATTGGCAATCAGCTGGCCCATTTTAGGTAATAAATGGAAAGAATAGGCGTCATAGACTTTGCTCACGGCTTCAAGCTCTGGCTTCGAGAACTCTAACACCAGCAAGCGTCCGCCAGGTTTTAATACGCGATACATAGAACGCAGCGCAGCGTCTTTATCGGTAACGTTACGCAGGCCAAAGCTAATAGTGATCGCATCAAAAGTATTATCAGGAAATGGCAAGGCTTCGGCATTAGCTTGTACATAGCGCACATTGCCTACGATACCTTTGTCACGCAATTTGCTGCGGCCCATTTTTAGCATCGAGTCATTAATATCGGCTAATACCACCTCACCTTTACTGCCCACAATACGTGAGAACTTAGCGGTTAAATCGCCGGTTCCACCAGCCAAATCTAAGACTTTTTGACCAGGGCGAACGCCGCTGCAATCAATAGTGAAACGCTTCCATAAACGGTGAATACCACCCGACATAAGGTCATTCATTACGTCGTATTTAGCTGCAACCGAATGAAATACATCAGCGACAAGGTTTACCTTTTCATCGCGATTAACGGTTTTATAGCCAAAATGGGTAGTGTCTTGCTCAGCGCTCATGTTTGCTTCCTACTTATGCGGTGTGTCGCTAGTGTACTGTAGCTGAGCTAATGCTCCAACACTTGCGCTAGATCCACTGTGAGTTTTTTGTAGAAAGCATGAGCTGGTATCTACTCACATCTAAAAACGATAACCAAAACCCCAGGTTATCGCATCACGGTGCTGGCCTTTTGAATACATCAGCACCGTTTCAAATTGGCTACCAATCTCTTTGTGTACACCCACTACGCCAGCCCATTTTTCCGACTTAATACCAATATCATAGTTAAAATCACTGCTGAGAGAGCCAGAGATACTAGAGCTCAAATCTTGGTATTCGGCGCCCAACAAAACTCGCGCGCGGTAATCAGGGAACTGATAACCCACCATGGGCTGCATCACCCATGTTTTAGTATTGGTGCCTGCCTCTTCAGTGACCGAAATAGCGTAAGTGATATTTAAGGAAGCAAAATAGTTTTTATAGCCCACCGCGCTTACTGCACCCAAGCCAGCCATGGTGTTGTTCAACTCTAGCGGAATCACCAACTTGCCCTGTGGGATGAGTATCTCGCCAAGTTTGGTGGTATCAATCACTAAGTCTGCTTTTGCTTTAATCTTACCCACAACGCCATACACATTTAAAAATGGCAGCACAAACATATCGGCGCGTAGGGTGAAAGCATCGGTATCAATATTGCCGTTAGAACCTTCGGGGTCAAAAATAGCCTCAAAGGCACGGCTTCCATTTATGGTAAAACTGGTGAAATCGAGAAAGTTAGATTGCCTTCTATAGGTGAGCATTACCCCAAATGGCATCGGTAAGTCGTAACCACGTTTGCGTACCTCTTTGCCCCAAATAGGGAAAGTTCGATCAAGTTTTACTCTTACTGTTTCAAAACGTTCATCATTGATATCTACAGCCAACTCAGGCCGCAATACCACCTCTTCACCACTGGCCAAACGATAAGAAATGAACTCCCCCTCTAGGGTTACTTTGAACGGCTTAGAAAAGTGGGTGCCTGAAAAGCTCAAACTACGGCGCGACATGATGTATTGGTTGGATTCATTTTTGAAAAATTCCACAGACTGCCGGTATTCATTAATGCGGCGAAAACTGTGGTCGAAGGCTTGCCGATTATTTAGTTCGATACGTTTTAGTTGCCCTTGTTCAATGGTGGCAATTGCATCCAAGTGACGCATAAAAGCAATATCTTGCGGCAAACCGTAGGATTCATAGCGATAACCAAGCTTAGTATGCTGCTCTGTTTGCTCAATAAGCTTTACTGAATTTGGGTCGTAACGATTACCTAAGGTAATTAAACGATGCTGTAATTTCATCGCCTCATTAAGTAGTTGCCGATAGTATTTTTCTGAACTGATTTCACTGCGGGTTTTATCGTATTTAAGGTATAAGTCTATGCCGTATTCGCTGTTTGGTTCAAACACCACATAGACCACATCATGAATATGTTCGTCACCCTCACTCGCATCCACATTAAGAATCATAGTGTAAGCGAGCCCCTGCTCCATAGAGCTCACAACATTGTCAGGAAGATCATCCGGGATGCCATAATCGCTTAAACGAACCTTGTCGCTTGACCAAGCCGCAACGCTAAGTAATAACAAACTAAGTAACATCCATCTATTCATCAAACCATCCATAGTTGTGATTCAGGCAGAAAATACAATTTAGGGAATTATAGTTAAGTTATTGCACAGCATCAGGTTTAGCTTCAGCAACCCTTGTATGTTGCTCATAAAAAAGCGCCCCGCAGGGCGCTTAGTTTACGTCTCTATTTTCACAGTTTTCTGTCGTGTGCGCCAAGCTTTATGGCTAGTTTGCTGCTTAAGCTCTTTAGCTTTAGTGGCTGGCTCAGCTTGCTTAACTTTGGCTCTAAATCGACCATCGGGATCAGCACCAATATCTTTAGCGATGTGGGAGTTTATACCCTCTACTCGCCAGCTTTGTTGGCGTTGTTGCTTAAGCCATTGCTGGACCTCTAAATGTGCTTGGTAACGCAATAACAACTCGACAGTAAAGCTAAGTACGCGAATTTTAAGTGACATCATGTCTCGTTCTCCTTGATAGAGAGCGAAGTGACACAGTTAAGATAGGGTTAAATTTGGAATTCCTTCACTGCGACACTTCGCAGCTCGGGTAAAATTGGTAGGTAACTCAATCTTAAATTAGCTGCATAGCCTTGCATTTCGCATCGCGGGTTTATTGTGACCAACGCGAACCGAAATAAAAGACAGAAGTCGGGCTGAGCGATATGCTGAACATAAACAATGTTTCATTGTTGCCTCGACCTATGCAGTAATTGATTGAAGGCATAACATAGCGTGAGCTTGCCCAAATAACAAGCTGCTTAATAAACATTTTTTAAGTTTTTTGTCAGCGCTTTAAGCAGCAGAATATCTACTAAAAACAAACGATTATTTCAGATTAAAACACTAAAATTCTTATTTTAAATTACAATTAGTCTAGTGATTTGCAGTCAGTTTGATTTACTAGTTTAATAAGAGAAATGAAGACGATACGCGTTAATTAACATCCTTACCGCTGTAAGCAATTAATTCGAGGTTTGAATGCATCCAGCCAGTCATGGTTACTACCAACTGCACGCTCAAGAAGGATTCTTGCTGGCACAGCTTTATGATAGCTGGAACGTCACCACCACCAAGGAATATCGCAAAGACGTTCAACAGGAAATGAGCCAGTTTGGCCCTAAACCTTGGGCGGCTATTTTTGATATTCGCCACTGGCAATTTCTTACCCCAGAAAGCCTACCTATTATGCAACAGCAAATAGCTTGGTGTTTGCAAAATCAACTCAGCCACTGCATTTACCTAGCTCCAAACTCAGGCATATTAGAGTACTTAAAACAGCAAGCCCATGCCGAGGTGCCTAAGCACAATTGCAAATTTGTACAACTAAGCACTATTGAACATAGTTTGCAGCAGTTTAAAGACTGGCAGGTAGAAGTTCCCTCATCAGTAATATCTCAATTACACATTAGTTAACTAAGCCCCCATTAAACTAACTCTAAAAGATTGTTAACAATCTCGCTTCCCGCTCGACCTTTGTAAACAAAACCCAGCTTAAACAGACATTTTAAGGCCATTAAACTAAAGTATAAGCACAAATTGTCGACAATAATTTGATCGAAGCGCAACATCCGATCTACACTATGCAACATTCAAACAACCTGAGTGTAACCCGCATATGTCTCAACTTAGCCCCAGCAAATCGCTCAGCGACAAACAGAATCTACTCTCGCAGAACTTAAGCGACACCTTAATTGAAGCCATAGTGAGCGGCCAAATAGCTCAGGGAGAAAAAATCTCTGAGCCAGAATTAGCAAGGCATTACGGCGTTAGCAGAGGCCCATTGCGTGAAGCAATCCTTAAACTACAAGGAATGGGATTAGTTGAACGAGTTCCGCACGTTGGCGCTAGAGTGGTGCAACTAAACCAGCAGCAATTGTTAGATATTTACTCGGTGCGCGAAGCGCTAGAAGGTATGGCTTGTCGTTTAGCTGCAGAGCAATTGTCGACAATTCAGCTTGAAGAGTTAAAAACCTTACTTGAACACCATCAAAGTTACCTGCAACAACACCAAGGCAAAGCCTATTTTGAACAACAAGGTGATTTCGATTTTCATTATCTGATCATTAAAGGCAGCGCCAATCAACGTTTAGTGAATCTGCTATGTGATGAGCTCTATCATTTACTGCGCATGTATCGCTATCAAGCTGCTAAACAAGTTTCGCGCCCAGAGCGCGCATTAAAGGAACACTGGGCGATTTGGCAAGCACTAGCCGATCGTGATGGTGAACTCGCCGAATTACTGATGCGTCGCCACATTGCTCGCGCACGCAAAGCCATAGAACAACAACACCAAAATACTCAGACCGACCAAAGCTTAGAAACCACTGCTTTGGCAAATCAAATTCAAGGAGTGAACTAATGAGCAGCTCAAAACTCTCGCCCGGCGCACGCTTTCGCCAAGCAGTAAGCCAACAAAACCCATTACAAATTGTTGGCACCATTAACCCTTACTGCGCCATGATGGCACAGCGCGAAGGCCACCAAGCTATTTACCTCTCAGGTGGCGGAATTGCCAATGCCTCATACGGTTTACCCGATCTTGGCATTACTACCATGAATGACGTACTAGAAGATGTTCGCCGAATTACCGCCGCCTGTGATTTACCTTTGCTGGTAGACATAGATGTAGGTTTTGGCGGCGCATTTAATATTGCTCGCACCGTAAAAGAAATGATCCGCTCCGATGCCGCCGCCGTGCACATGGAAGACCAAGTCGCGCAAAAACGCTGTGGCCACCGCCCCAATAAAGCCATTGTTTCTAGCCAAGAAATGGTAGACCGCATCAAGGCTGCTGTAGATGCCCGCGTAGATCCAGACTTTGTGGTAATGGCCCGCACCGACGCCCTGCAAATAGAAGGTATGGGAGGCGCTATTGAACGTGCTTGCCAATATGTTGAAGCTGGCGCCGACATGATCTTCCCCGAAGCCATGCTCACGCTTGAGCAATACCAACAATTTGCCGACGCAGTAAAAGTGCCGATTTTGGCCAATATTACCGAGTTTGGCCAAACCCCATTATTTAGTGGTGAAGAGCTAGCGAGTGTAGGTGTAGATATGGTGCTTTACCCACTATCGGCCTTTAGAGCAATGAACCAAGCCGCAGTAAATGTATATCGTAGCTTGCGTGAAAATGGCCACCAGCGTGATGTTGTTAACAGCATGCAAACTCGCGCTGAGCTCTATGACTACTTGGGCTACCACGATTACGAACAAAAACTAGACCAATTATTTAAGCAGGATTAATAAACCCTAACTACGTGAACGGACTTAGCCAGCCAAACCAAGATTTAGCGGCTAAGCCACTATTAACAAGCCAAAAATACGCGCATCAGACGCCACGCTTGTTAACCAAAGGAATGAAGGAGAACATCATGGTACAAAAAGCTTTAGGAGGCGCAGGCTTACGAGGCCAAAGCGCAGGCGAAACCAAATTATGTACAGTTGGCCAAAGTGGTTCTGGGCTTACCTATTGTGGTTACGACATTAGTGAGTTGGCCGAGCAAGCGACCTTTGAAGAAGTGGCTTATTTGTTATTTCATGGCGAGCTACCTAATCGCGACCAACTAGCTGCGTATCACGACACCTTGCATAATCTACGTGAATTGCCCGATGCGCTTAAAGCGGTATTAGAGCTTATTCCCGCAGATGCTCATCCAATGGATGTAATGCGCACTGGGGTTTCTATGCTGGGTAACTTAGAAACCGAAGCCAGCTTTGCAGAGCAACAGCAACACACTGACCGTTTATTAGCGACCTTGCCGGGCATTATCTGTTACTGGTATCGCTTTAGTCACGACGGCGTGCGTATCTCCACCCAAAGTTCGGCTAAGTCTATTGCTGGGCATTTCTTAGAATTATTGCATGGCCAACCTGCCGATCCGCTACACGAACAAGTTATGCAATGCTCACTGATTCTATACGCTGAGCATGAATTTAACGCCTCCACTTTTACTGGCCGAGTGATTGCTTCCACCCTTTCCGATATCCACTCTGCTGTTTCGGGTGCGATTGGTGCCTTACGTGGGCCGTTACATGGTGGCGCCAATGAGGCCGCCATGGCAATGATTGAAAATTGGACCAGCGCAGAGCAAGCCGAAACTGAAATCATGGCCATGTTAGCCCGCAAAGACAAAATTATGGGTTTTGGTCATGCCATTTATCGCACCAGCGATCCACGCAACGCACTGATTAAAGCCTGGTCGAAAAAGTTAAGCGAAGCCACTGGCGATCAACACCTTTATGCCGTATCCGAGCGAGTAGAAGCGGTAATGTGGCGCGAAAAAGAGCTGTTTTGTAACGCAGACTTTTTCCATGCCAGCGCTTACCACTTCATGAATATTCCCACGCCACTGTTTACGCCAATTTTTGTTTGCTCGCGGGTAAGCGGCTGGGCTGCACACATTATGGAACAGCGCGCTAATAACCGGATTATTCGCCCCAGCGCCGACTACACCGGTAGCGAGCCTCGCAGCTATGTACCGCTTGAGCAGCGCGACTAGTTTTTGCCAGTACCAGTAAGTGGAGCCTGGTGCTCCACTGCCTTCCCTTTTTGCTGTGGAAACGCTTATGAATACCGAATACCGAAAACCTCTAGCCAATAGCCAGCTCGACTATTTTGATACTCGCGCGGCAGTAGAAGCCATTCAAGCTGGTGCCTACGCTGGCCTGCCTTATACCTCGCGGGTGCTGGCCGAAAACCTGGTACGCCGCTGCCCCCCAGAGCAACTCAATGCTGCGCTTAGCCAAATCATTAAGCGCAAACGCGACTTAGATTTTCCGTGGTACCCTGCTCGCGTAGTCTGCCACGACATTCTTGGCCAAACAGCCTTGGTCGATTTAGCAGGCTTGCGAGACGCCATTGCCGATAAAGGCGGTGATCCCGCCAAGGTAAACCCTGTGGTGCCTACCCAGCTAATTGTTGACCACTCCTTAGCTGTAGAGCATGCCGGCTTTGAAGCTGATGCCTTTGAAAAAAACCGCGCCATTGAAGACCGCCGTAATGACGACCGTTTCCACTTTATCAACTGGTGTAAAACCGCCTTTGAAAATGTAGATGTTATTCCGCCAGGTAACGGCATCATGCATCAAATCAACCTCGAGAAAATGTCGCCGGTGATTCAAGCGCGAGATGGTGTGGCCTTTCCCGATACATTAGTGGGTACCGACAGCCATACTCCGCACGTCGATGCCTTAGGGGTAATAGCTATTGGTGTGGGCGGCTTAGAAGCCGAAAACGTAATGCTTGGGCGCGCCTCTTATATGCGTTTACCCGACATTATTGGCGTAGAACTAACTGGCCAGCGCCAAGCTGGCATTACTGCTACCGACATTGTACTGGCCATTACCGAGTTCTTGCGTGAGCAAGGGGTAGTGTCTAGCTACTTAGAGTTTTATGGTGAGGGAGCTGCCCAGCTAAGCTTGGGCGACCGAGCCACTATCTCCAATATGACTCCAGAATTTGGCGCAACCGCAGCCATGTTTTATATCGACAACAATACTCTCGACTACCTTAAACTCACAGGGCGAGAGGCCGAGCAAGTTGCCTTAGTAGAAAACTACGCCAAAACCACTGGCCTATGGGCAGATGACTTACAACAGGCCGAATACGAACGCGTGTTACACTTCGACCTATCCAGCGTTGGCCGCAACATCGCAGGGCCGTCCAATCCGCATCGTCGGGTAGCCACCAGCGATTTAGCTAGCCAAGGCATTGCTTCACCAGTACCACAGCTTGACGGCATAATGCCCGATGGCGCCTGTATTATTGCCGCTATCACCAGCTGTACCAATACCTCTAACCCACGCAACGTTATTGCCGCGGGTTTATTAGCGCGTAAAGCCAATCAATTAGGTTTAAGCCGCAAACCATGGGTGAAAACCTCCCTCGCACCTGGCTCAAAAGCAGTACAACTTTACCTAGAAGATGCCAATTTGTTAGCCGAACTAGAGCAACTGGGTTTTGGCATTGTAGGATTTGCCTGTACTACCTGTAACGGCATGAGCGGTGCGCTCGATCCAAAGATTCAGCAAGAAGTGATTGAACGAGACCTTTACGCCACCGCGGTGCTATCGGGCAATCGTAACTTCGACGGCCGTATTCACCCCTACGCAAAGCAAGCCTTTTTGGCATCGCCACCTTTGGTTGTGGCTTATGCCATTGCCGGCACTATTCGTTTTGATATTGAAAAAGACGCATTAGGCCACGACAGCCAAGGTAAGCCGATTACCCTAAAAGATATTTGGCCAAGTGACGAAGAAATAGATGCAGTGGTTAAACAAAGCGTTAAACCCGAGCAATTTCGCCAAGTGTACCAACCAATGTTCGACCTAAAAGTCGATTATGGCAGTGCCAGTTCTCCTCTCTATGAATGGCGGCCACAAAGCACCTATATTCGCCGCCCTCCCTACTGGGAAGGAGCCTTGGCTGGCGAGCGAAGCTTACAAGGCATGCGCCCGTTGGCGGTATTGGGGGATAACATCACCACCGACCATTTATCCCCGTCGAACGCGATTATGCTAGACAGCGCCGCTGGCGCTTATCTCGATAAGATGGGTTTACCGGAAGAAGATTTTAACTCCTACGCCACTCACCGCGGTGACCATTTAACTGCACAACGCGCCACCTTTGCCAACCCTAAGCTGTTCAACGAAATGGTGAAAGAAAGCGGCAAGGTTAAGCAAGGTTCTCTAGCGAGAGTAGAGCCCGAAGGCAAAGTAATGCGCATGTGGGAGGCCATAGAAACCTACATGCAGCGTAAGCAACCATTAATCATTGTGGCAGGTGCTGACTATGGCCAAGGCTCGTCTCGCGACTGGGCGGCCAAAGGGGTTCGCCTTGCAGGCGTTGAGGTAATTGTGGCCGAAGGCTTCGAGCGAATTCACCGTACCAATTTAGTGGGCATGGGTGTATTACCGCTGGAATTTACCAAGGGTAACAACCGCCATAGCTACCGCATAGATGGCAGCGAAACCTTCGATGTAATTGGTACACCTGCACCGGGCGAATTGCTTACTTTAGTGATTACTCGCACCAGCGGCGAACGCATCGACTTACCGGTAGTTTGTCGCTTAGACACCGCCGAAGAAGTCTCGGTTTATCAAGCCGGTGGAGTATTACAGCGCTTCGCTCAAGACTTTCTTGAAAATAGCCAATAGGAGGCAGCATGAGCCAAATTAAGCAACAACGCATTGCTGCCACCTATATGCGTGGCGGCACCAGTAAAGGGGTGTTTTTTAAGCTTGATGACTTACCCAAAGCTGCGCAGCAAGCTGGTGAGGCACGTGACAACTTGTTGTTACGAGTGATAGGCAGCCCCGACCCTTACGCCAAACAAATTGATGGCATGGGTGGCGCTACGTCAAGCACCAGCAAAACGGTAATTCTAGCGAAAAGCCAGCAGCCTAATCACCATGTCGATTACCTGTTTGGCCAAGTTGCTATCGACAAGGCCTTTGTGGATTGGAGTGGCAACTGCGGCAACTTAACCGCTGCAGTGGGCGCTTTTGCCATTAACGCAGGCTTAGTAGATCCCGCTTCTCTGCCACAGAATGGCCTTGCCAGCGTCCGCATTTGGCAAGCTAATATTCAAAAAACCATTGTTGCTCATGTACCTATGCTTAATGGCGAGGTGCAAGAGTGTGGCGATTTTGAATTAGATGGCGTGACCTTCCCGGCTGCCGAAGTGCAAATTGACTTCATTGACCCTGCCGATGGCGAAGGGGCCTTATTTCCTACTGGTAACTTATGCGAACAATTAGAGGTTCCGGGAATTGGTAGCCTACAAGCCACCATGATTAACGCCGGCATCCCTACAATTTTTGTTGATGCCAAGCAGCTTGGTTACAGCGGCGTAGAGCTACAAGAAGACATTAATAATGATGAAAAAGCCTTAGCCATGTTTGAAAGCATTCGCGCCCATGGCGCACTCAAAATGGGCTTAATAGACTCACTGGAACAAGCCGCTCAACGCCAACATACACCCAAAGTCGCCTTTGTTGCCAAGTCGCAAAACTATCAGAGTTCCAGCGGCAAACAGATTAAGGCTGAAGACAATGATTTATGTGTACGCGCTTTATCTATGGGTAAGTTACACCACGCCATGATGGGCACCGCAGCAGTAGCCATTGGCACAGCGGCTGCTATTCCCGGCACTTTGGTAAATCAAGCTGCTGGCGGCGGCGAGCGCGAGGTAGTGCGTTTTGGCCACCCCTCGGGCAGCCTTAAAGTTGGCGCACAAGCTCAACAAGTTAACCAGCAATGGCAAGTGACCAAAGTAAGCATGAGTCGCAGCGCCAGAATACTAATGGAAGGTTGGGTACGCGTGCCCAGCAACAGCTTTTAAGTTACCTAAGGTAACCAAAGTAAAGCCTAATAAAAAATTCCCCTTGCCAAGTGGTAAACAGCTTAGGGACGAGGAGCATATTATGAGTTATCAGCAACAAGCAGACCACGCCAAACAGCAACCCGAACAGTTTTGGTTAGAGCAAGCCCAACAACTGGCTTGGTATAGCCCACCCGAACAAGCACTTAGCCAAGATGAACACGGCAATTATCGCTGGTTTAAAGGCGGCAGTATGAACACCGCGTATTTGGCGCTGGATTACCATTGTGAAAATGGCCGAGCGGAACAAACCGCGCTTATTTATGACTCGCCAGTAGCCGAACAAAAACAACAATTCACTTACGCACAATTGCGTGATGAAGTAGCCAGTACCGCAGGCATGTTAGCGGCCCAAGGCGTCACTAAAGGCGACCGAGTGGTGCTGTATATGCCAATGATCCCTCAAGCTGCCATCGCCATGCTAGCTTGTGCACGCCTTGGAGCGATTCACTCGGTAGTATTTGGTGGCTTTGCTGCGCAAGAGCTGGCGGTTCGCATAGATGACGCCCAACCTAAAGTGATTCTTACCGCTAGCTGCGGGCTGGAAGGCGCCAAAGTCATCAACTACATGCCCATGGTAAGCTTGGCTTTAGAGCAAAGCCAACAGATGACTACCCCAGTATTAGTATGGCAACGCCCTCAGCAAGCGGTTGAATTTAATCAGCAATATCTAGATTGGCAAGCATTGCAACAGCAAGCTGAGCCGGCTGATTGCGTGCCAGTAGACGCCACCGATCCGCTATACATTTTGTATACCTCTGGCACCACCGGCAAACCCAAAGGCGTAGTGCGCGATAACGGCGGCCACGCCGTTGCCATGAACTACTCGATGCAAGCGGTGTACAACGTAAAACGCGGTGATGTATTTTGGGCGGCCTCCGATGTAGGCTGGGTAGTGGGTCACTCTTACATCGTTTACGCTCCGCTAATTTACGGCTGCACCACCATCTTGTACGAAGGCAAACCAGTGCGCACTCCCGATGCTGGTGCATTTTGGCGGGTTGCTAGCGAGCACAAAGTAAAAGTATTGTTTGCCGCCCCCACTGCCTTTCGCGCGATTAAGAAAGAAGATCCCGATGGCGCGTTGGTTAAAGATTACGACCTAAGCCAGCTGCAAGACATCTTCATGGCCGGCGAACGTTTAGACCCACCAACATTAGAATGGACCATCAACAAAACCGACAAACCAGTGACCGACCATTGGTGGCAAACCGAAACCGGCTGGGCCATTGCAGGTAACCCTCTTGGCTTAGAGCGTATGCCAGTAAAAGCCGGCAGTGCCACCAAAGCCCTACCCGGCTACCAAGTCACTATCTTAGATGAAATGGGCGACGAGTGTGGTCCAATGGCACAAGGCTTTATCGCCATAAAACTGCCGCTTCCGCCTGGTTGTTTGCCTACGGTTTGGGGAGACCAAGCGAGGTTTGAATCGGCCTATTTAAAACAATTCCCCGGTTACTATGTCTCTGGTGATGGCGGATACATTGATGAAGATGATTACCTGTTTGTAATGGGTCGTATCGACGATGTAATTAACGTAGCAGGTCACCGTTTATCAACCGGTGAGATGGAAGAAGTGGTTGGCGCCCACCCCGCGGTAGCCGAGTGCGCGGTTATTGGCAGCCACGACGACCTAAAAGGCCAAGTGCCCTTTGGCCTAGTGGTGCTTAAAGATGGCGTGCAACAAAGTGAGCAAGAGGTATCCAAAGAACTGGTACAAAAAGTACGTAATGAAATTGGCCCTTTAGCCTGCTTTAAACAAGCCATTATTGTGCAGCGTTTGCCTAAAACCCGCTCCGGCAAAATCCTCCGCCGCACCCTGCGCCAACTGGCCGACGGCGAAGAATACGCCATCCCTTCCACCATCGACGACCCAGCCAGCTTAGGCGAAATTGAAGAGCTGATGCGCCAAGGTAGGACGATGATTTAGTCATTTGAAGAGAGCAGTTTAGTTGATTAGCTTTAAACTCATTTCTAAGTAAAAGTGAGTTTAAGCTTTCAACTTATACAAAGGTGTTCCGGGATAGCCTGCATATGGAGCTGCCTAAGCTAAAGCTCCATAACTAAATGAGCATTATCTACGCAAAGCCAAATCTATACTGGCGTTTGAATCTTCACGGCTTGCTATTTATCTTTACTAAAAGCGTCCTTAAAGACATGTAGGGCAGTTTTCAAACTATAACTTCCACCATACTTTTTGAATCTACGATTTATATCCCCACCAATGCTCAAACCAAGCAATAACAGAACTACAGCTAAAATCAGAATATATACAGAAACGACCAACCAAAACTTAAATGGACTTGATTTAATATCCGGATTTACTCCTCTTGCGGCGATCTCTCCGTAAACACCAGCACCGTATAGCTGATACAAAACAAAATAACCGCAAAGTAAAATAGCTAGAAACTTTACGATGCGACTTAGTTTCTTCATTTAACAAACAGTCCTAACTGCCAAGAACCAGAAGTTCGTTGGTCTTGTTTATCTGACAGTTGTTAGTTTTGATCATAGCAGTTTACGCCCCTGTCTTTTTCTTTAAAAAATAGGCAAATACCAACAGGCCGACAAAGGTTAGAGTAAGAGAAATAGCGATAACATTGGCCAATATCGGGTTTTCAAGCTGATTGAACACACCGTTTTCATTTAGGCCTACTGTGATCCCAAATAAGATAAATGCGATTAATACAACGGTATTGGCTTTAGCTCTCTTAATACGCTGATAGATCGTTTTGCCGTAAAACTGACTCAGCCCATTACCTATCAATAGGCTGGCAACAAGAAGCCCGTGTAACAAAGTAACTAACTGAGCATTTAATCGAGAACCTTCTGAAGCAAAGTTTAGATTACCGTTACCAATGGAACTGATACTTTCAAAAATTAAAACCAAGCCAAATGCTACGCCAAAAACCGAAATAACTTGCTGACGCTTATCATCTTTTTTCAAACCAACAACTGCTGCAGGCACAGGCTGTCGCTCACCAGCTAGCGGTATGATTGAGTTACGAATATCAACATGAGAACTTTCAGGTAATTTGGAAAGTTTAAGCTTGTAACGCGCCTGTTCCATGGTCACCAAGTTGAGTTCTTTTTTATTAGAAGCAACAGTTTCTAGCTTATACAAATCGACGTATGCGGTGACCATTCCAAAACGTGAAATAGTAAGATAAGAATTTACTAATACCGCTTTGTAACTGCATTTAATGGCCACATAAATAATAACCAGAAACAAAACAAAATAATTGTCATCTAAACTTCTGTCTCCGGTAATGAAGCCTGTTAGTAAATTAAAGCCTAGCCAGAAAGCCAAACCAATAGATGCTGTTTTTAGTTGATAAGATTTTGAGCTAGAAAAGCTCCAGTCACTGCTCACATTTCATTCCTTGAAACAAAAAAGCAGCCCTAAAGCTGCTTTGTCCACCTAACTTCCATCAAAGCAAGTTACTTCTCTGCGCGACTCATAAATTTCTTCTCGGCAGTGCTTACCTTAATCTTCTCGCCGCTGGCGATGTATTCAGGCACCTGTACCGACAAGCCGGTGCTTAAGATAGCAGGCTTGGTGCGGGCACTAGCTGAAGCACCTTTAATTGAAGGGTCAGTTTCTACGATAACCAACTCAACACTGGCAGGTAGTTCTACAGCTACTGGGGCTCCGTCTACGGTAACCACTTGCATACCCGCGGTATCTTCAGTGATAAAAGGAATTTCATCGGCGATGGTTTCGCTGTTTAGGTTGTAAGGGGTGTAATCCTCGTTATCCATAAACACATACTCGTCACCATCAATGTAAGAAAACATCACTTGATGGCGGCTCACATCAGCAAGGTTAATCATTTCGTCGGCTTTAAAGCTTTCGTCAGCTTTTGCGCCGGTGGCTACATCGTATAAGCGCATACGGTACAGGCTAGCACCAGCACGTCCGCTAGGGGTTAACTTAGCGATGTCTTTTACAAAATACACTTTGCCGTTATGTTCGATGGCGGCATTCTTTTTTATTTCACTGGCCTTTGGCATGGCTGAAGCCCTTAACTAAATCGTGCAACGAAAATATCATGTACAGATTTTTAGGCAACCGTTGGCGGACCTAGAGCTAAGCAATTAGTAAGCTTTGTGTTATTAATCTCGCAAAAACTAAAATAATTACCGATAGTTAGCCAACAATTAAAAGTTTCACTTGCGTCTGTTAAACGCTTTCTGTAAAAAGCTCGGTAATTACTCAGGGACGATAATAGCTAACAGGAAAGTTAGCCTTGTTGCTTATTTAGGAGTTTAAATGTTGTCCCCGCGTATTGCTGTTGTTGCGCTACTGTCTGCTTTATTGATGGCTTGTTCTGTTGAAGATGACCAACCCAGAAGCCAAATTGCTGTCACTTTTTACCCTCCTGCAACGTCTTTCCCTGGTGCTGCCGGCGACACTGAAACGATAACTCAAAAACGTCACTTTAGAGCTGATGGCGGGTCGCCCGCGCAAAGCATCACCATTAACCAGCGTCGTGATGGTGAGCAGCCAAGAATTAACGGCGAAGACGCCAGCCAAAATGCTACTTTCATAATTGATTTTTTAGGCAGCACTACCTTAGATGTTTACTCTGAGAGCGGTGAGTTTTTATATAACATCGATATCTTCGCAGATATGACCCAGCGCCACCTTTGCTTACCCAGTATCTACATGAGCAAATTTGAGCTAGTAGTGGACTCGCCCGTTAAAATTTCCGAAACCAAAAAAGAAGCCCACGAGTTCATTTTAGCCTGCCGAACAATTAATGAAGGCGTGGAAGAGAAAGCCGAATAAAACTGAAGATGACGCCTCAAACTTTTTGAAGCGTCTCTTAAGGAAGCCAGCCCACAGGATGTGAAAAACAATAAATAGGAAAGCACATGACCTGTCGATTACTAAGCGCACTACTACTAGCCTTGGGCTTAACGGCCTGTAATGATTCAACAGAGCCGGATCCGCTCAACCGAGTATTCTTAACGTTTTACCCCTTGCAAAGCTCTTTCCCCGATGATGCTTTACCAGAGCAAGTACTGGAGTTTGAACGCTTGCTAATTGCCAATGGTGTTGAAGAAGTTGATATTACTTTGAATCAACGTTTAGATGGTGAAGCTCCAATGGATGATGCAGGAAAGCCCGCTTATCAATATGCCGTATTTAGGGTGAGCTTTAGTAACAGTAATACCTTTGATATTTACGACGAACAGCAAAACTTCTTATATACCCAAACCATTTTTGCGGAAGATGCTAACCAGCACTATTGCATCGCCATTGATGAAAATGAGCCGCAACTTATTGAATCAAGCTTAGAGATGCGCTTCCCCAATGACAATGCCGAAACTCACGACTTTATTAGTCATTGTCGCGAGTTATACCGTAATCAGCTATCTAGCTCCCAAGAAGCTTACTAGCTAATTGGTTTAGCTGACGATAAGAGATAGAACTTCGATCGTCGGCTAAACATATGCTTAGCATATCTTCGATAAAAAACACTAATGCGCGTTGCTCTACGCGCATTAGTTTTGCTTGTACTGCTTGCGGTAAAAATTCGTAATGCGAAGCAGCACCAAAATCTCCCAATACAATGTTGTAATTGTCATCCACCAGCACATTATGTGCGTACAAATCTCCGTGGCACAAGTGATGCTCAACCAAGTGTTGCAGTAGGCTTTGCATTTGCTCCACAATCTTAGCAATTGCCGCAATGCCCAGTTGCTGTTCCGGTAAAAAAGTATCCCGCGTACAAGTCGCTAAGCTAGGTGGCTGGCCTAAATTGCTAAAATGCTCGGGAATCAATTTCATTATCACCGCAGAGCAATCAAGCTCACTAATTTGACCAATAAAATTAACCAAGGCTGGGTGTTGGTCTACATGCAAACAGGCGTCTAGCTCATCACTTGGATAACCGTCGCTGGTAAGCTCTCCCTTAAACACTTTAATAGCCACGCTGCTGGGTAGCGCTACACCGGGTTTAGGATGAGCGAGAGAAATAACGCCCGAAGCGCCTTTTCCTAGAACTTTATCAAACACAAAATCTTCAAGTGAATACTTTGCTAAACCAGATCCATGCTCAAAACCTTGGCAAAAAGGGTTTCCGGCAAACGCCAGCCACGCCAAGCGCGGAAGCTCTAATAATTGAGTAGGAAAGCTAGCCAGTTGGTTGGCGGATACACGCAGTAGTTCTAATTTGTGGCAGTGCTGCATTGATTGTGGCAAGGCAGTAAGGCGGTTGCCCGCCAAGGCACACTTTTGCAGCTCGCTACACTCACCCAGTTGTTCGGGCAAGCTTTCAATTTGATTGTCGGTAAGAATTAACCAACGCAACTTTGCCGGCAGTGCTGCTGCAGATACGTGGCGAATGCTATTTGATTTAAAACCTATCATATCAAGCTTAGCGCAGCGCCCCAGGCAATACTTCAAACTGATTATTTGAGGCAAACACTATTCGCAAGTTTTGTAATTGGCTAAGTGATTCAGGTAAGGCACTCAATTGATTGTCACTTAAGTCCAGCACCTCGACTTGTGGGCAATACTCTGCAAACTCTTCTGGCAGTTGCTCTAGGTTATCTTTGATATTGATGCGAGTGTGTTGGCGTAGTTGGCCGGAACGAAGTTGCTCTAAAGTATGCATGCTAGGAAAACTAAATGATAAAAGTGCGACATAATAGCCTGTTGAAAAAACGATAGTTAACTATTTAACAATAGAAGCGCAATTGCACCTCAAATAGCTGCCTGTTTCCCAATTCCACCTGCAACATATAAAGCTAAAAAACAATCAAAAATAAGTATATATGATTACTTTATAGATTTTATACAGTACAATTCGCGACCATCAATTGCACTGATAACACTATTCACAACAGGAAACTTGATGGACACAGCACAACCACTCTATAAAAATATTGGCGTACAAGTAGTCATAGCAATGATTATTGGTACGGTAGTTGGCGCAGTAATGGGTGAGCAAGCTGCTATATTTGCCCCACTTGGCGCGATCTTCATCCATTTAATTAAAATGCTGGTTATTCCACTCATTGGCGTGTCGATTATTTCTGGCGCAGCCAACCTTGGTAACAGCCCTGCAGCGGGTAAAATTGGCATTTCTACCTTTGGCTTCTTTATGGCTACCTCAGCGGTTGCTGTGGCACTCGCCTTAGTCATGGGTTCACTATTCCAGCCAGGTACCGGTTTAGACTTAAGCCAAGCTAGCGATATGTTTTCTAACGAATACGCCGATAAAGGTGGCGTACCAGGTGTAATGGAAACCGTTATCGGCATGATCCCAGAAAACATTTTTGCCTCGTTAATGGATGCAAATATTCTGCAGATCATGGTGTTTTGTTTGTTCTTCGGTATTGCCTTATCAAAGCAACCTAGCGATAAAACAGCTCCTATCATGAGCGGCTTAGACACTGTTATTCGTGCCTTTATTTGGATGATCAACGTAGTAATGCTAATTGCGCCACTTGGTGTATTTGGTCTTATGGCTGAATCGGTGGGAACCTTTGGCTTTGCCATGCTAGGCCTAGTTGCTAAGCTGTTTGCTGTATATGTAGCAGCTATTCTAATCTACGGTTTTGTCTTCTACCCACTCACCATTAAGCTGTTCTCTAACATGTCGGTGCGTGAGTTTATGAGTGCTATGAAAAAGCCTCAAGCAGTGGCGTTATCAACTTCATCATCTATGGCAACCCTGCCGGTTACCATGGAAGTAGTAGAAGAAGAACTAAAAGTATCTAAAGCGACAGCCTCTTTTGTACTGCCTTTAGGGGCAACCATTAACATGAGTGGTAATGCTATTTACTACGGTTTAGTGGCGGTATTTTTTGCGCAAATGTTCCAAGTAGACTTAGGCTTAGCGGCTTATGCGGCAATTATTTTTACCGCTACTTTGGGGGCAATTGGTCAAGCAGGTGTGCCAGGCCCATCGTTCTTGGTAGTCGCGGTATTGCTAGCGGCAGGCATTCCTATTGAAGGCCTACCACTATTGTTTGCATTGGACCGTATTTTCGACATGATCCGTACTTCGTTAAACATCACTGGCGATGCAGCTTGTGCCGTGATTGTTGATCGTTTTAACGAAAAGCACCTTTAAGCACGGAACGATTCGGGGCGCAGATGATGGCGCTCCAGTAACTTATAAAACTCGGTGCGATTACGCATCGCTAAGCGCGCTGCCTGACTCACATTACCTTGAGTTAGGCGCAATAACCGCGCTAAATAACCTCGCTCAAACTCATCCCTAGCCTGAGAAAAACTCACCAACTCGGCCTTTTCTCGCAAGGCTTGTTGAACCAGCTGCGCCGGAATCAACGGCCCAGTAGATAAGGCATTGGTTTGCTCAACCACATTCATTAGCTGCCTAACATTGCCTGGCCAACGCGCCGATACCAAGCTAGACATGGCTTCTGGAGAATAGGTTTTTAGCGCACTGCCTTGGCGATCGGCAATTTGCTGGCTGAAATGATGCACCAATAAAGGAATATCCTCTCGGCGCTTGGCTAATGGCGGCAAGCCCAACTCAACCACATTAAGGCGATAATAAAGATCTTCCCTGAACTCTTGTTGCTGCACTGCTTGATATAGATCTTGGTGGGTGGCCGAAACAATTCGCACATCAACTGGAATGTTCTTGGTTGAACCCACCGGACGGACTTCCCGCTCCTGCAGAGCACGCAGTAATTTAACTTGCACACTTAAGGGCGTATCAGCGATTTCATCTAAAAATAAGGTTCCACCGTTAGCAGCTTGAAATAAACCGGGATGCGCATTGGCTGCACCACTAAACGCGCCTTTGGCATGACCAAATAGCTCAGACTCAAACAAGCCTTCGGGAATAGCGGCACAGTTCACCGCAACAAATGGGCCTTGGTGACGCTGGCTAGCCTGATGAATCGCCTTAGCCAACAACTCTTTACCCGAGCCACTTTCACCCTGAATCATGATATTTACATCACTGGGTGCAACTTGTTGAATTTGCTTGATCAGCACATCCATTATTGGGCTACGACTAATAATGTCACTGCGCCAGCTAGCCTGAGGTTGTTGGCTTTCGCCTTCCGCAATATTTGGCTGAAGCTGTAAAGCATCAGCTACTTTTGCCAGCAACTCTTGGCTATCGAAAGGTTTAGTTAAATAGCCAAATACACCTTGTTGAGTGGCCGCAATAGCATCGGGAATATTACCGTGAGCGGTAAGTAGCATCACCGGCAAGCTGGGGTACAACTGCTTTATCGCATTAAACAAAGCAAGGCCGTCCATACCGTCCATGCGTACATCACTAATAACCAGCTGGGCCGGGTAGCTTTCCAACTCTGCCAAAGCTTCTTTGGCGCTGGCAACAGCGTGCACTTCATATCCGGCTGATTGTAATCGCAGGCTTATCAGACGTAGTAGGCTGGGGTCGTCATCGACAACCAGTAGCTTTCCGCCTTGATGATTAATTTCGTTCATTTAGTTGTTGCTCAATTCGCGTGAGTTCATCTAGCTGCATTTTTAATGCCCCAATTTGCTGCTGCAGTAAATCTTCTTGCTGCTGCTGGGTAGAAGCGAGATCTTCGTATTTATGTAACCAACGCAAGCTATCCGCAATTTGGTCGTTTAAGGCCACCAGCATGCCACGTTGGGCAAATACTTGCTCGCTAGCTAAAGCCTTATTAAACAGCGCATGAGCGCGGTGCGGATTCTTCACTGGTGACTTCTTATAGGCATATATTAGGCCAAGTTTAATACCATTATTACCCTGCTGCGGATCCAGTAATAACAGCTCTAACTCGTTGAATATTTGATCTTCACTGAGGCTTTCAAGATTTAAATAATAGGCCGCTGGGTCAAACTTACCCAACTCAAGTTGCTGAGCGTCGCTAACAGGCACCACTGGTTGATTGGGGCGTGTTAACTCACAACCGCTAAGCATTAGCGTTACCATACTAAGCAGCATTACGTACAATTTAACTTTCATCTAACTCGCTTCCCTGTAAACCTTCTACGACAAATCGACTGCCTTGTTCTAAGCGCTGATAACGCAAACTGGCGTGTTGCCGTTCAACTAACTCTTTGGCAATGGTTAAACCTAAACCGCTGCCTTTTAAACGCGGATCTTTAGCGGTTTTTCCTTGAACGAAGGGTTGGAAGATCCGTTGCTGTAGCTCATCTTCAATGCCTTCACCTTCGTCATCAATATATAAACTTACCCCGTTTACCGTGGCAAACGAGCCCAGTTTTATCACCCCAGCTTGTGGCGAGAACTTAATCGCGTTCGACAATAGGTTATCGACGATCACCCGGAGCTGCTCTTGGTTGGCCATCACACAGCTCTCTCCCAACTCTATCTTAGGGTTTAAGCCCCGGCTAGACAGGCTCAAGCGATGGCTTGCTAACACTTTTTCAATAAGTGGCTTTAAGTCCACTGGGTGATGCACTTGTTCACCTGGGGTATCCAACAGCAAATTAAAATCCAGCAAGGCTTCAATCAACTGCTGCAAGCGCAAACTGCTATCACGCAGTATTTCAGTAATTTCCTGCTGCTGAGCGTTAAGTGGCCCTGCACTGTTGTCATAGAGCAGTTCGTTACCTTCACGAATAGCCGCCAACGGAGTTTTTAGCTCATGCGAAATATGTCGAATAAAAGCGGTTTTTTGCTGCTCTAAACTCAATAGCCTTAAACGCATATCATCCAAGGCATCGGCAATCGCCATCACTTCGGTAGCCCCACTTACCTTAATGGCTTGCTCAAACTCACCTGACTTTAGACGAGCAATTTGTGGCCGTAACTGTTGCAAGGGCCGAGTAATCACCAATACCAGCAATACCGCCGCGGCCAAGGCAAAAGGCAGGCTGATCATGCTAAACAACAAACGTTGCTGAGCCTGTTGCGTAGTATGTTGCAAAGCCATAGCCAGTTCATTAATTAAACTTTGACTGCGTTGGTCGAAGCGATGACTTAAGCTAGCAAAGCGCTTAAATTGTATATTTAGAGCCACTCTTTGTAAGGCTTGAGGGCTCTCCATTAGCTCACTTAAAGATTGCAGTTGCTGCTCTAATTCATAAACAATCTGCAATAGCTCTTTATCTTCAGTGCCAGTACGCAGCTCAAACAAACCTTTAGATACCCGTTGCCACTGGCGCTGATAAAGCTTTAAACGATTTTCATCGGCAAGTACTCTAAACTGCCGCGCACTGCGTTCTAAATCTAATAAAGACTCGTCTAAACGTTTACTTGCCGACACCACTTGCGCCGACAAAAACGCAGTTTGCTGGCCTTGCATAGACACTTGTTGCAAATAATATGAGGCAAGCAATAAACTAAGTAGTAAGGGCAACCCCAAGGTGGCTAAGGCCCAAAAGCTAAGCCGGCGAATAGAGGCCAGCACGCGAAAATTAATCAAACAACTATCCCTAGCGAGGAACAACAATCCAAACAGCGGACTATAATGCCAGAGATGCACAAAAATCCCACTGTCGCCAATCAGAGACAGTTATTACATATGATGAATAACCAAGCTAAGCCTCTGATTTAAGGTACAAGTGTAAACTTTTGTTGCTAGTAGGCTAGATTTAAACCGCAAATTTTCCCACCACCGTCGCCAATCAGCGACACTTTTTGTCGACTCTATAACTAAGGCTTTGATTTTTAAGTGCTAAATTTTTGGCTTAATTTGTGCTGTAGCTCACAGGGTTTAGGGTGAGCGGCTTCTTATTATCTCGCCAAATTATTTAGCTAAAGGAATCAAAATGGAACAGTTTGATCAACGTTGTTTAAGAATTGGCGATTGGATTTTCGAAATAAAAATGGTGCGCGCTATCCGGGTAAGTGAATATGGGCAGCCCTATGATGCCTGCGCCAATATCAACTTTAACGGCACCCAAGCCTACATCGACAGCCAACTCACCCGCAGTGACAACGCCTTTAGCGGTAAGGACTTTGCCAGCTTCGTACAATTTTGCCAAGAAATGGGCATTACCGATGCTTGCTACGACCGCTATTCCCAAGGAAAGCGCCGCAGCCGCAACATAAACATTAGCGAAGATCAGCGCCAATCTCCCAAAGTGGTTAACTTTCCAACTAGCCCACGTTAAAAAGCGCAGCAATCATCTTCGCAAATAGTGGTCGAAAAGCGCTCAATTTTCGTTGATAAGCGCTAGTGTTAAAGGCTTGCCAATGGTAATCTCAAAGATTGGCTAAACGCACTTGTTTAGCCAAACAGCAAACACAAAGATCATAAAATAAAGGATGTAAAACGGACCATGAAAGTAGGTTTGGTTGGTTGGCGCGGCATGGTGGGTTCCGTGTTAATGCAGCGTATGCGCGAAGAGAGCGATTTTGCCCACATAGCTCCGGTTTTTTTTAGTACTTCTCAAGTAGGTATTGCAGGTCCAGATGTTGGCACCGGCGAAACCATCTTGCAAGATGCCTTCGATATCGACAGCCTAAAAACCATGGACACCATTATCACCTGTCAGGGTGGTGATTACACCAAAGACGTTTACCCTAAACTACGCGAAAGTGGTTGGGACGGGTACTGGATTGATGCAGCATCAGCACTTCGTATGGAAGATGATGCAGTTATTGTATTAGACCCAGTAAACCGTGACGTGATTGACCAAGCCTTAAGCAAGGGTGTAAAAACCTATGTAGGCGGTAACTGTACCGTTTCATTGTTATTAATGGCCATTGGCGGATTGTTCGAAAAAGACCTTATCGAATGGGTTAGCCCAATGACCTACCAAGCAGCTTCTGGCGCTGGTGCGCGCAACATGCGCGAGTTAATCAGCCAAATGGGCGAGATTCGTGACGATGTAGCCACAGAGTTAGCCGATCCAGCATCTGCCATTCTTGATATCGACCGCAAAGTGGCCGATAAAATGCGTAGTGACGACTTCCCTACCGATCAATTTGGCGTACCGTTAGCTGGCAGCTTAATCCCTTGGATTGACGTGCCACTAGCCAGTGGGCAAAGTAAAGAAGAATGGAAGGCGCAAGTTGAAGCGAACAAAATTCTTGGCACCAGCGATCAACAAACCCCTATCGACGGGATATGTGTGCGCATTGGCGCTATGCGTTGTCACAGCCAAGCGCTTACTATTAAGCTGAAAAAAGACATTCCAGTGGCCGAGATTGAAGAAATTTTAGCCGCTCACAATGATTGGGTAAAAGTGATTCCAAACGATCGCGAATTATCTGCTCAAGAACTTACTCCAACCAAAGTAACTGGCACACTTAGTGTTCCGGTTGGTCGTATTCGTAAGCTCACCATGGGCCCGGAATACATTTCGGCCTTCACCGTGGGTGACCAATTGCTATGGGGCGCAGCAGAACCGCTACGCCGCATGTTGCGCATCTTAATAGGCAAGTAAGCAAGTTTAAAATCGATAAAGCCCAGTTACTCAACTGGGCTTTTTTTGCTTTTCATTAGCTCAGCAAGTTACAAATTGGGATTTTAGACTGGGCCATTTTCTCCCTTGAACAACACAAACAACAATTAAGCAGCAAATTGTTTTCATAGCTGAGCAAAATTTACTAAGCTATTGATAAGAAAAATATCCTTTATTTACTAATTCGTTGAAATTGTAGGAATCGCGATGAAAAAAACTCTCATTGTTGCCAGCGCAATTGCCTTACTGGGAGCTTGTTCAAGCTCTGCTCCTGAACAAAACCAAGGTGTGATGATTACCGAGAAATCAACCGATGTGGTTGATTGCAATATTCTAGGGGTATTTAACGTAGACCCGCAAAGTTTAAACAGCGATAACGGCAAACAAGAGTTAAGCCAGCGGGTTATTAGCCTTAAAGGTAATGCAGTGCAACTGATTCCTTTAACTACAGCAGAGCCAGAGTTAGTTAGCGCACATGTTTACCAGTGTCCCGAGGCTTCATAGTAAGTTTGATAACCTCGAATGAAGGAGCTTACTCGGCTCCTGTTGGTTCATTATTGATTAACAAAAGCCGTATTGTTTACAACGCCAAACAAGCAGGCTGCGAATGGCGTTAAGCAACGAGTATCGATGGAGCTCATATGAGCGATAAAATTTTAAAAAAAGCGACCCTAAATTTAAAAAAGGCAGTGCCTTTGATGATGAAGCATCAAATTCCTGCCACACCTAGCAACTATGCCTTATGGTATTTGTACGTTGATGATCAAAACCCTGAGCTAAATGCAGCCATTGACGAAATCATTAGCGAATACGACACCGTTCCCACTACTAGCAGCCAAATCCTTTATCAAAATCATATTGCTAGCCAAGAAGAATTAGATGTGAAAAGCATGCGCCATAGCCTAGAAGCCATGGCCACCGAGCTGTCACAAACCATGACCGATACCGGCTCAGATACTAACGCCTTCCAATCCAGCATAGATAAGAACTTCGCCAAATTAAATCGTATTGAAGAAGACGGCATTCCACTAGAGCAAGTACTTGGCTTAGTCCGTAATCTGATTGACGATGCCGCCAGCATTCGACAAAGCACCGACTTTTTCAACTCTCAGTTAGGCAAAGCCCAAGCTGAAATCGAGAACCTAAAGAATCAACTTAAAGAAACCGAGAAAGAAGCTCTCTACGATGCGCTTACTGGCGCGTTGAATAGACGTGCCTTTGACGCAGATTTTAAAGACTTGTTCGAATCAAGCCCAGAAGGTTTGTGCATTATTCTGGCCGATATTGATCACTTTAAAGCCTTTAACGACAATTACGGCCACGTTCTCGGTGATCAAGTACTAAAAATTGTTGCTAAGCGGATTAACGAAGCATGTCGCGATGGCGCAAAAGCCTATCGAATTGGCGGCGAAGAATTTGCCATTATCTGTCCTAAATCAAACCTACGCTCAGCGCGCCATTTAGCAGAGTCGGTTCGCCGAGCCATTGAGAAGCTCAGTCTTAAAGATCGTCGTTCCAACCAACGTATCGACAACATCACAAGCTCCTTTGGTGTGGCCGAATACAACGTGGTGAGTAAGTCTCGGGCGATTGTTGATGCAGCAGATACACAGCTTTACGAAGCCAAAAGGCTAGGTCGCAATCGAGTAATGCCTATCGTTAGCTAAATGTGACCGGCATGCTTCTTTGCCATAAGAAGCATGCCACTAAGCCGCAAAAATACAATTTATTAACAATTCTCCTAGCTAAATCACAGCAATCTCAGTTTCACTTGTTACATTGAAAGGTATTAACACCAAAACTATTGTTCTAAATGAAAAAACGCATTGCGATTATATTGCCAACCTTGTCTCAAACCATCGATCAGCAGGTGATTCGAGGCATTCAAACGAGTCTTGATCCGCAATTATATAGCTGCCTATTCATGCCTGTTGGCTACCTCCCTGATGAGCAAGATTTTCAAGACAAAGATCTATGGCTCATAAAACAACTAAGCAAACTAGATATAGACGGGGTGGTTTTATACGGCGGCGGTGTAGGCTACAAGACCTCAGATAAGGTAATGCGCAAAGTAGTTGAAGCGATTGGTAAGCTACCCATCGTGAATGTTGGATCGGTGATAGAAGGCATTCCATCGGTATTGGTCGATAACTACAGCGGCATGTATCAACTCACCCAGCATATGCTAGAGATTGGCTGCAAAGACATTCTGTATATCGACGGCCCAGAAAACAATTTTGACTCCCAGCAACGTTATAAAGCCTTTAGAGATGTACTCGCAGAACATGGTTTAAGTCACGCTCCTGAACAACACCTGCATGGCGATATGACACCGGTTGGTGCAGGCAAACTCTGCCATCAATGGCTAGCCAAGCAGCAGCGTCTGCCCGATGCCATTATGTGTGTTAATGACCTAAGCGCTAAGGGTGTAATCGAAGAACTCGATAAGCAACAGGTGGCTATTCCAGAGCAAGTAAAAGTAAGTGGCTTTGATGATTTTGAATATGCCGATGCCATTCGCCCTAGCCTCACCACCGCCATTTATCCCGCTCAGCGCACTGGCTCTCTTGCGGCGCAATTAGTGGTCGAAAGCATTAATGGAGCAACTCTCGACGCCCAATATCAATTAGAAACCATGTCGATACTCCGAGCGAGTACCGGAGCTCCGGCAAAAGATGTAGAACTACGCAGCAACGACGAGCAAAACCGTTTGCTTATCCAACAGCGCGACAGCAATGCCCAGCGCCTAGCGGTAACTCGCTTACTGCACCAACGACAAACCTTAGATACCATTTTAACTCAAGCTCAACCCACCCTAGACGAGCTAGGTATACCTGAGCTGTATATCTATCAGCAAGGCTTTAGTGAACAAGGAAAAAGCCACACTTATTTGGCTCACCGCTTACAACCTGGCAGCCTAGCCTTAGCAGAATCGGTAACGCCCTTGCCAGCCGCCTTTGAGGAAGTAATTGGCGACAAAGCGCATCAAGGCTTATGGGTGATAAGCGAACTTAAAAGTGGTAACCAGCACTTTGGCTATATGGTTGCGCTTACTGAAGGCGTGCATGCTGAATTCATCGAATTTATGGCACCGCAAATCGCCGACATTATTGACCACCAGCGGCTACTCGAAGAAACCAAACAATACCAAGCTCAAGTTGAGTTAAGTGAAAAAATGGCGGCCTTAGGCGGCTTGGTCAGTGGTGTTGCCCATGAAATAAATACCCCTTTGGGCAACAGTTTACTAGCAGCGAGCCACCTTAAAGAACAGATTGCGCTGTTGGCTTCTCAAATGAAAAACCAGCAGCTTACCAAAGCCAATTTTGAAAAGTTTGTTGATGATGCCTCCAATACCAGTGACATTATCATTAGCAGTGCGCAACGCGCTGCAGAACTAATCACCAGCTTTAAGCAAGTTGCAGTAGACCAAAGCTACGAAGAGCAGCGCAGTATTAACCTTGCCGACTACATCAACAAAGTTCTCCGTAGCTTACAACATCAACTTAAGGGCACTAAGGTTAGCCTCAATACTCAGCTAGAGCCCAATCTACATGTATTTACCTATCCGGGAGCGATCGCCCAAGTGATTACCAATTTGTTTGGCAATGCGCTTATTCACGGGCTCGACCATGGAAAAACCGAAGGCAAAATTAGTATTACCCTAGAAAAAGCTGACCAAGGCGCGCAACTCATCGTGGCCGATACAGGAAAAGGTGCTAGCCAAGAAACCGTAAGCCACATTTTTGAGCCCTTCTATACTACAGCCCGAGGCCAAGGAGGCTGCGGCCTAGGTATGCATATTGTGTATAACCTCATCACCCAAAAACTGCAGTGGCAGCTACAAGTTGATACTCAACCAGAAAAAGGCTTTCGCTTTATTATCTCGATTCCACAGCAGGCGCTAAACCAAACTGAAGCGGCCAACTAAGCAACAAGTAATACTGGCGTAAACTGGGAGGTAAGCCGCTTAGTTTTGTACTAATATCACTTCGCTCATAAGGTGGGTATTGCCACTCTCGCTCTAAAACAGTGTCTTGGTTCATCTTGAAAGCCCATGCTCAATTCTCCTTCCCAGTGTGGCTGTTATTGCGAACCAGCAGGTGACATTTCAATGAACAATCAGCGGCAATTTGTTAGCCCATGTATTTACTAAATTTGTTAGAATCAACCAACAGCAATTCCGCTTAAATTAATTTTTCCTGAACAATGACTCTTAGCCAGAAAAAACGCGCTCAAATCATCAATGCAGCTATCGCTGAATTTAAGGCTAGTGGCTATGCCGCCACCAGCATGGATCGCGTTGCTCAAACGGCTCAGGTAAGTAAACGCACTGTTTATAACCACTTTCCCAGTAAACAGGCTTTGTTTATTGGCATTGTTAGCATGATGCTAGATTTGATTTCTGCAGCCACTAAAATGGACTATTCCAGCCAACTTAGTTTGGCGGAGCAGCTGCAGCAACTGGCGCAAAAAGAATTAAGGCTATTTGCCGATCCCGAGTTTATCGACCTTGCTCGATTAGTGATTGCCGAAGCGATTCATATGCCAGAGCAAATGGTTGCAACCATGCAACATATGGCTACCTTAGAAAACAGCATCAATTATTGGTTTGAATGTGCCATTAAAGACGGACGCATCCAAAGTGAAAACCCTAGTTTGGTGAGCAGTCAGTTTTTATCGATGTTAAAAGGCCGCTGTTTTTGGCCACAAATTATCAACCGCATGCCAATGCCAAGCGCTGACGAACAAGCAGAACTTGTAGAAAGCTGCATTGCCATGTTTTTAAGTTATTACCAGCCTAAGCCATAAAAGCTAAGGTTTTTTATCGATGTCGCCAAGGTGGGCACAGCATGTTTAAAGTTATTGGTTTAATCGCCCTATTAATGATTGGCACCCTGGTCGGCTTGGTGATGTTTCCACCGCCAAGTAGTGAGTTTCAAGATAGTCCTTTAGCAGAGCACAGCGTAAAACCGCAGTTAGTAGCTCAACTAAACGGCGTACCAAATGCGGCCAGCCTTTTGTGGCTACCAAAACAACAGCACTGGTTAATTGGCACTCTGGCACCGCAAACCGTGTTAGTCACTGGTTCTGCAAAACTGGCTTATCTTAACCCGCAACTCACCGAAGCCAGACTAGAAGAGTTACCCGCCAGTGGCGATATCGCCGATTTAGTCTTGTTAGAAGATCATCTAGTGGGTATTTCCAGCGATGCACGCTTATTGTATTTTGAGCTAGCCGAGCAAAGCTGGAAGTTTGTAGATAAGCGTAAGTGGTTACGTGACGGCTTACATCATAAAACCGCAGGTTTAGTCTGGGATCCACAAGCTCAACTTCTTTATACCTGCGAACGCGAAGGCCTAAAACGCTGCTATCGCGGCAACCGCGACGGTCAACAGCAACAAAGCTTTGAGCTAAGCCGCGCAGGCCAGCAAGATCAGCTCTCCCAATATCAGTTAGGCAGCATGACTTTGCATCAAGGTAGTTGGTTTGTGCTCAGCTCTCGATACAGTAGCCTATTGGAAATTGAGCCACAATCTGGGGAAGTGCTGCAGGTAATAGCATTAGAGCAAGCCGATACCGCGCAAGCCATTGCTAGCGACGGCGAGCAACTTTGGTTACTGTCGGTCATACGCCAGCAACCTGAGGCGGTTAAGCTAGCAACAATTCCTTTGCCTTAAGCCCATTATAGGAGCACGCATGTTAAACGTTGGTATTATTGGATTTGGTTTATCTGGTCGAGTATTTCACGGCCCATTGATTAGCGCCCATCAGCAGCTGAACGTATTTGCCATTGCAAGCTCTCGCAAGCAAGAGATTGCCGATGCTTACCCTCAAGCATTATGTTTGGACAGCGATACACTGATCAATCACCCCAACATTGATATTGTCGTTATCGCCAGCCCCAACTCGCTTCATGCAGAGCAAGCCGAACAAGCCATGCTAGTCGGCAAACATGTAATCGTTGAAAAACCCTTGGCCATAACCAGCGAACAATGTCTGCAACTGCAACAAATTGCAGACCAAACCGGTAAGTGTTTAAGCGTGTTTCATAATCGCCGCTGGGATAGTGACTTTTTAACTATCTCTCAGCTGCTTGCTAGCCAAAATCTTGGTCGTATTCATAGTTATTCCGCCCATTTTCACCGCTATCGCCCAGTAGTGAAACAACGCTGGAAGGAGCTCGACCCTCAAGGCGGCGGGGTGCTCTACGATTTGGGCGCTCACCTTATCGACCAAGTACTTAGCTTATTTGGTAAACCAGACAAACTATGGGCTCATCTGGATACTCAGCGTGACGGGGCGGTAACACCTGACAGCTTTGACCTACAGCTGATTTATCCCGACAAAAAAGTACAGCTTAGCTGTAATTCCTTAATGGTTGAGCCGGGCCCTCGCTTTCAGCTACATGGTAGTAAAGGCTCCTACGCTAAATGGGGCATGGATCCTCAGGAGCAACAACTTGCAGCGGGCTTGTCGGCTAATGCAGCGATATTTGGCCAAGATAATAATCGCAGCGAAATTCACTTAGCAGGCCAGGCCTTGTTGCATAAGTCATTAATTAAAGGTAATTATTTGGCATTTTATGATAACTTTGTAAATGCAGTGACTAAGGATGAACCGCTTGCTGTAAGTGCTCAGCAAGCCAGCGAAGTAATTGCCTTAATCGAACTAGCTACTCTTAGCCACCAGCAACAAACGATATGTTCGCTTAACTAGGCGAATAGCTTTTATCAACGACCCACTTTGCTTAGCCAAGGCTTGGGTGAGTGAGGTGGCAAAGTGATTACACTGTTAGCCTGTTTACTGGTGTTAAGCGGTGCATTTGTGCAATACACCATAGGTTTTGGCCTAGCGGTAATTGCTGCGCCGTTATTGTTCCAACTCTCCCCTGTTTATGTGCCAGGTCCCATGGTTGTGGTTGCGCTGGTAGTGGCAAGCTTAAGTGCCATTGAATACCGACACAGCATTGCATTTGGCGGCTTAAAAGCGGCGATTATCGGCCGCATCCCTGGCTCTATTGCGGGCGGACTTTTATTACTGTGGGCCGACCTAGCAAGTTTGTCTTTTTGGTTAGGTTTGTCGGTAATTATCGCCGTAGCCATTAGCTTGTTTCCTATTCGTATCGCTCCCACACCTAGGCGCATGGCAATAGCCGGATTCATTTCTGGTTTTATGGGAACGAGCAGCTCAATTGGCGGACCACCAATGGCCTTGCTATTACAACATCAGCAAGCCAGCTATTTACGAGCAAATCTGTCGGCTTTTTTTGTTGCTAGCTGCTTTATGTCGCTCATCGTGCAAACGTCGGTAGGATTTATGTCGCTAACGCATTTATCTGCGACTCTGCCTTTAATTCCTGCTGCGCTGTTAGGGGCTTTTCTGGGGCGACGCTACGGCAAACGCTTTCCACAGCAATGGATTCGTACATTTTCTTTAAGTTTATGTGCCATTTCTGGTGGTAGTGCCATGCTAAGTTATTTTTTAATGTCTTAGTAAAACGCTGCTTATTTCAACAGAATTTGATCTATCAACTTAATTTGTAATACAAAACCACATATACTACTGATTATCCTAAATTGATTGCTATAACTAGAGACTGTTGTGCCGAGCCAATCCTACCTTAAAAAGAATATCGCCTTAGCTTGGCCGCTCGCCTTAAACGGCCTATTAATGCAATCAATGTTGATGGTAGACACCTTATTGGTGTCTCCTCTGGGCGAGATCCCTCTAGCTGCTATGGGTATAGCGGCGACCCTGGTGGCCTTTATCATGGGCATTCAAATGGCCTTGGCCAACGGCTCACAATTAGTACTTAGTCGAGCAATAGGTTCGGGCAATAAGCAAGCCATTGCCAAAGGTTTTTGGTCTGGTTTAGCGATCAACGTGACTGTAGCGATAATCTTTTGGTTAGTATTGCACCTTGGTGACCAAGCCATTGTTGGCGCGCTCGCCGATGACATCGCGCTACAGCAACAAATTATTAGCTACTTAGCCATTTCTAAATACTTGGTGCTATTTACCGCCGTTACCCAAGTGATGATCGCCCTGCTCAACAGCCAAGGAAAAAGCAAAATTCCGCTGCAAGGCTACCTCATCGAAATGCCAATCAACGCCTTGCTATCTTACTTACTCATTCATGGCTGGGGTGAGTTTTCGGGCATGGGAGTAGAGGGCGCAGCCTTGGGTAGCTTAATAGCTATCGTTATCCGCATGAGCTATTTAAGTTTATGTTTAAAAGCCGATCAAAGCCTACAGCTAAGTTTAAATCAGTCGATGCCAGCCTTGTTTAATAGCATTCGACTTCATAGCAAGGAAATCTTCCCGGTAGCGGTGAACGTTACCATCCTGCAAATTGGCATTAGTGTTTATCAGCTGCTGTACTCCCAGCTCAACATTAACGCTTACGTGGCCATTACTTTGGTGATGCCCTGGCTTAGAGCCGGCACCCAGTTTATTGCCGCTTGGGCACACTCTTCTGCGATTAGTATTAGCCAAGCCATTGGTTCAAGAAAGCTCGATGACTTAAGCGCAAATGTGAACAAAAGTATTGATGTTTCTGTAGCAATATCGGTGATTTGTGCGCTGTTATTTGCCGGGCTTAGTTTTATGCTGCCAAATATCTACCCCGATTTAGATGCCGAAACCTATCAAGCGCTTAGTCTCATCGCACCTTTGTATATCTTTTTGCCGATAGTGCGGGGTTACAATACCGTGCATGGACATGCCTTACGCGCCTTAGGTAAAACCACCAGCGTGTTTAAAATCAACTTTATAGGGCAATGGCTAATCTCTATTCCATTGTGCGCACTGCTGATTCTTTATTTTGAGGTATCTATCTTTTGGGCCTTTGCTATTCAGCCCTTTGAAGAAATAGTAAAAGCCCTACCTTTTAGGCAGCTAGCACGTAAATCTTTGAAAGAGTTCGATAGCAATAAGGCAGAAACGCTGATGTACGATTAGCAGCGCTTAGCCTACCCCTCATACAAATCATCACCCACTCGGTAAACGGGCAACTCAAATTTGTATTGGCTGCCAGCCATAATCAATTGACCTTGGTAACGGCTGTCGCCAGTGGAAGAAAATTCAAATTGGTAGTAACGACACCAGCGCCAGTAGCCTGCCATTTTCTGCGGTTTTTCTTGCTTAAAATTTACTTCAAGTAGCTGTAGCTCTAGCGTCTTACATTTTTGTTTGATTAAGTGTTGAGCACGCTCAGCGTCTTTTCGGCGACGCCAAAAGAACATCACAATAAAGGTGAGCAGAAATATAGCTAACAGATCCATGGCGCCAACTTAGATAAAGACTTTGCTTAAGATATTGGGACAGTATTGTGAATAACAAGTAAAGCTATACAACGACTATTCACCAGAGATGGTGGCGATAATTTGCCGATTACCACCTTGATTGCGATGCTCACCAAGGTAAATGCCCTGCCATATTCCCAATGCCAACTCGCCTCGGTTTATCGGCAGGGTTAACTCAGCCCCTAGCATGCTGCTTTTAATATGAGCAGGCATGTCGTCGGCACCTTCGTAGGTGTGCTCAAAATAGGGGGCATTTTCCGGCACCATTTTATTTAGATGAGCGTCTAAATCGGCTCGAACACTGGGATCTGCATTTTCATTCAAGCTTAAGCTAGCACTGGTGTGCTGCAATAAAAGGTGGCACAAGCCCACTTTAAAATCTTGCAGTTCAGGTAACTGCAAAATCAATTCTTCGGTAATTAGATGAAAGCCGCGCGGTCGCGCCTTTAACCTTACCAAACGTTGTAACCACATGAAGCTAGGCCTTTTTTAATCTTTGTTTAAGACTAGCAGTGGCTAGCTTGGTTTGTAAACGCTTTGCTTAAGCAAAGCCTAAGCTTGTAGGCGTTTTGCCAGCAATTCGGCATTTCTTAAAGCCATAGCATAAATACTGAGTTGCGGATTAGCACCTAAACTAGTGGGAAACACCGAGCCATCAATCACGCTTAAGCCATCCAGCCAGCGATAATTACCGTCTTCATCTACTAAGGATGTTTGTTCATCGCCTCCCATGGCACAACCTCCCATCACATGTGCCGAGGCTAAACGCGTAGCCAAGGCCTGCATTGGCAATTGCTCAATCATAGCTTTTGCCTGCGGCCATGAATTCACTAGCCTGCTTTGTTCATGCAGCGGAAAGACCTGCTTAGCACCAGCAGCAAACTGCAACTCAGCCATACTGAGTAAGGCACGGCGCGCACCTCGCCAAACAAAGTCACTAATCGGGTAATCCAGCACAGGGCTGCCATCATCACGAAGCTGTACTTGCCCGCCTACACTTTGCTCATTAAAGCCGTCGCGCAGAAGGGCAATGGTAACTTGCAGATGGTTAATCTGCTGCACCATGTCACTATGAAACTGACCAAAGCCGCTAATTTTAGTGGCCAACAGAATAGGATGTACCGGAGGTACTTCCAGTTTATAACCACACTCTCCTTCGCTGCCTTCTCGCCATACAAAGTGATCGGAATACACCGATTGCGGCGCGCCTTGATGACTGTTTACCGCTTGCTCAAACACCGCCCCACTCATCACACTTGGGTGCAAAAAGGTTCGTTTACCCACCAGCTGATAAGGATCTGGAACCTTGGAGCGTAACAGTACAGCAGGACTACCAATAGCACCTGCCGACAACACGACCTGGCGCGCTTTAATCTTAATACTCGCGCCATGCAAGCGCTGCGAAGTATTTAAAGCCTGCAATTGCGCACCGGTGATAGCAGCTTTATCAAAATGCAAAGTTTGCACTCGAAACCGACTTAACAAGGTTGCGCCAGCACTGAGCGCAGCTGGAATTGTTGTCACTAACATCGACTGCTTAGCGTTGGTTGGACAACCCATACCACAGTAACCTAAGTCCCAACACTGTTTTACATTGCGAGGTATCGCTTGATAAGACCACGCTAAAGCCTCGCAGCCTTTCGCCAATAAAGCATTGTTTTGATTTGTTTGCAGCCAAGGGCTAATGCCCAACATTTGTTCTGCCTTAACAAAGTAAGGCACAAGGCTTTGCGAATTTACCTGCTTAAAACCCCAGCGCTGTTGCCAATGCTGCAAGGTGGGTTCAGGAGTACGCAAAGAGGTGGTCCAATTTACGGTGGTTGAACCGCCCACACAACGCCCTTGGAAAATGCTAATGGCTTTATCTTTGGTTTTTCGTGCAGCCGATTCTTGGTATAAGTCGGGGTAAGCGCTGCGCTCTTGCATCTTAAAGTCTTGACTGCTTTTGAGTGGCCCCTCATCCACGATCATCACTTTAAGCCCTGCCTGGCTAAGCACTTGCGCACTGATCCCGCCACCGGCACCACTGCCAATAATTAGTACGTCACAATCTAGCTCTTGCTCACCTTGTTGGCTGGCCCCATCAATATGTTGCCAGCCCGATGCTAGGCCCTCAGCAATAATATCTTTAATCATTCACTAAGCCCCTAGCTTGCACTGGCAGATGATAAGCTAATTCTGGCCATGCTGTTGGATCACCGTACCAAGCGGCAGTAATCAGTTCATGTAAGCCTTGATAGGCTTGTCGTAATAGCTGTAGATAGTGCTGCTGCCATTGCTGTAACAACAATAAGCGCTGCGCTATCGATAACTCACTAAGCTGGGCTGCACCAGCGCTTAGCAATAACCAACCTCCACGAGAGGCTAATATCTCTAGTAGTTGATTTAACTCAGCTTGAGTGTGGGGCTCTAGAATGCTGAACGCTTGATCGATATTGGCCAGCACATGTTGCTTTCGCGCCACATCATCACTAGCCACAGCACCTTCTAAGAAAGCAGGAATTAAGTACCAAAACACCTGTTGGTATTGCGGCTTTAAAGTAAGCCTTGGCATAGGTTTAAAATCTATGGAAGCAGGGCTTACCAGCCATGCTCCTCCGCTAGCTAGCGCAGCAGTAGCAATACTGTATTTTAACAATGAACGGCGACTGAGTTTCACTTGGCTCCCTGCCCTAAGACTTAAATTAAGATACCATTGGTAACTTATATAGACCTCACCACCCCTAAACACAAGTTTCCATGAGTAACTTATTTAAAGTTTGGATCAAAGCTCGCAAAACTTAGGTTTCTTTACCGCCAAGCTTGGCGGTATTATCACTTAATAATAGAACGCTACAGTAAACCTGCTCTCTCCCATAAGAGATTTGCCAAGAGCTAAGCAATTGCTAAATAGCTTTTAGCGCAATTAGTGACTAAGGTTTACCTATCAAGAGCTTAATGAATACCATTGTGAATACAGCTATTAAAAAACGCGCCATCAGCCCTGAACAAAAGCAATTACGCCGCCAACAGATACTCAGCACTGCTAAATTAGCCTTAGGCGAACATGGCTACGAACAGGTAGTACTTAGCCAACTTGCCGAACAACTAGAGCTATCAAAGCCGGCTTTGTATCGTTACTTTGCCAACAAAGAAAGCTTGTTTATGGCACTTTATTTAGAAGAGGCTAAGCAGCTATTACTAGGGCTGGAGCGTTTATCTCAGCAAAATCTAAAACCTAGAGTATTAGCCGAGACCATTGCAGCTCAACCTACCTTTTGTTACCTCTCGGCCATTTTGCATACGGTATTAGAAAAACAAGAGAACATCGAACAAGCCATCAGCTTTAAACGAGAGCTCAAAACCATGGCCGAACAACTAGCCAAGTTGTTTTTACATTGGTCGCCTCAGCTAAGCCAACAACAAGCTCTCACTAAAGTGATGTTTCTTTATCAAGCCGTAATTGGTTGTTGGCATACCAGCCACCCTTCGTCGACCATGCAGCAAGTGATGCAAAACGATGAGTTTGAAATTTTACGTTTAGACTTTGTCGACAGCTTAAGTTTACTGTTAGTTAAACTTCTAGCGGACTAGCCGCCGTTTCTATCAGCCAATCGGCCACTGCGCGTAAGCCTTGGTCCCGGCTGCGAGCTTGTTTATAACAAAGGTAGAAGTCGTAACCGGTATATACCGAAGACACCGGTAGATCGACTAAGCTACCCTCGCGAATGTCTTTTTCCACCATAAAATCGCTCACTAGCGCAATGCCTTGACCAGTTGCTGCGGCTTCTAAGGCGAGTACTTGGTGGCTAAAACTATGGAAGCCTTGATTGCTTGGCAGCGATATCCCCAAACCCTTAGACCACACCGCCCAATCCCCGCCTGGTTGCTGAGCATCTTCATCTAAGTCACAAGACAACAAGGGAAATTGTGGGAGTTCTTGCCGCCAGTTATTTTGGTCGATTTCTTGATAAAAGCTCGGCGAACATACCGCCACCAAACGTTCTTTGTGCAATAAGTGGCTCACATAACCAGGAGCTGAATCAGCAAAACAAATGAACAAGTCACCAGTAGCGCTAGACAAGACCGGCTCCTCGGTAATCATTTGCAAGCGTAAATCAATTTCTGGGTTACGCGCCCTAAAGCTTGGAAGCAAGGGTATCAAACGTTTTAAGGCAAATGAGCTGTAAGCAGTAAGCCTAAGTTGCGCAACCCCTTCACCTTTTACTTGCCGAGTAATGTGGCTTAGTTCATTTAAAATACGCTCCACTTCGCTAAAGTAGCTGCGCCCAGCCTCACTAAGTTGTAGTTGGCGGCCAACTTTAATCAGCAAAGGCTCGGCTAAATACTCTTCAAGCAAACGCAAACGGTGGCTTACCGCGCTCTGGCTAATGCCTAATTCTTCGCCTGCTTTGGCGACACTTTGATTTCGCGCGACAGCCTCAAAGGCAATTAAGGCATTAAGGGGAGGTAGAGTTCGCATGCAAATACATTAAATTTATTCATGTTTTTTTAATTATTATCATTTTTTTAATGTTTAACAAGCTTCTACACTGCTGCTTCACCTATTAGCCATTAATTAACGGGAGGCAGCTATGCGTAACAACTCAACCTTTATTGCCATCCTCATTTTAGTGGTAGCTAATCAGATCGCAGTGCTGTCTGACGCACTGATGAAAGTAGCCGGAGAGCAAGCCTCAGTATTTGAAATACTGCTATATCGCCAACTCAGTACGCTATTATTGCTATTGCCTTTATTTTTGCTCACCAAACAAAAACTGCCAGCAAAACCCTTAGTGCATGTAGTTCGTGGGCATTTATGGTTAGCAGGCTCTGGCTGCATGGTGGTAGCCTTAATAGCGCTGCCGCTAGCCACCGCCAATGCGCTATTTTACGCCGCACCCATTATGATGTTGCCACTAGGCATGTGGTTACACAAAAGCCCAGTAAACCGAACTCAAGTGGCTGCCGCATTCATTGGCTTTATCGGCGTACTGGTAATTATTCGCCCCACCGAATTTAACTGGGGAGCCATCGCAGCTTTAGGCACGGCGCTTACACTTGCCTTAAGCAACCTAACGGTAAAGTACATTCCTAAACAAGAATCGGTAGTCACCAGCTTATTTTGGACCAACCTAATGGTTGTCCCAGCCACGCTAACTCTGGCTTGGCCACACTTGCACGGCTTTAATTGGTCACTGCTTTACCTTGCCGGCGGTAGTAGCTTATTCATTTTGTTTTTGCACGCCGGTTCCGTCATTGCCTATAAGTCGGCTAATGCCAACAGCATTGCTAGCGCCGAATACACCGGATTGATTGGTGCAGCTATCTTTGGCTGGTTATTTTTTAGTGAAATGCCCGACTGGTTAACCTGGCTCGGCGCGGCTCTAATTGTGGTACCTTTGGTATTGCAAAGCCCCTTACCTAAGCAACTCGCCCTATGGAAAAAACAGTTAAGCCAAAAGCGCGTAAAGCGTTCTGCTTCAGACACTGGCCTATAAGCTTAGGCCAGCAAGCTTATAGGCCTAAGCAGCTTTAAATCTCGAAGAAAAGCTTTTACTGTCAACTTAGCTAAACAGCACTATAGAATTAACCGCTAAGGCGCCTTGGGTAAATCAGTACAATCCATCAATAAATCAGCATAATGCACTGCATTAACTAGCTGTATTGAGATTATGCAATGCTTACTATCGTCACCCTTGATTTAAGCTCGCCTTGTTAGCCTACAAAAACACCTTAACCACCTTACTGTTGCTGGTACTTAGCTTGCCGAGCGCAGCTAGCCAAGCGGAGCCTCTGCGTTTGGCCGCTGATCGCTGGTGCCCTTTTAACTGCCAAGCAAGCAGTCGCTCACCAGGTTACATCATCGAGATTGCACAGCAGGTTTTTGCGCCCGATTATCAAGTAAGCCTGGTTGAAATGCCCTGGTCACGCGCGCTGCGTCATACTCAAAAAGGTGTTTATCAAGCTGTGGTAGGGGCGCTCGCCGGCGAAGCCGAAGGTTTTATTTACCCTAAGCTGGCCATTGGTAAAGCGCAGCAAGTGCTAGTAATGCGTAGCGATAGCAATTGGCAGTATCAAGGCGTTCCTTCACTGGAAGACCTGACGATAGCGGTGATTGCTGATTATGACTACAACGATGAACTTGATGCCTACATTAGTGCTCATCAACATCGACGTAATTTGGTGGTTGTTCGCAGTGAACAGGCGCTGGAGCGTATGCATAAGCTGCTGATGGAACGGAAAATTGATGGCTACGTCGAAGATAAAAGTGTAGTGAATTATTACACCCACCAACGGAGAGATAATAACGACATTCGCTTCGCCACAAGCTTTAGTACCGAGCCAGTATACATTGCCTTTTCTCCGGCTAATCCACAAAGCCCGGCTTTAGCTCATCGCTTAAGCGAAGGTATACAAGGTTTAAGAAACAGTGGAGAGTTAGCCAAGATTTTACAACGCTATGGACTTAGCGACTGGCAATAACATTGATGTGTAGAGCTTAAGTTAACTCATAGTAACTTAAGCTTTGGAGTTTGACTCAGGCAACACGCTTTGCCAATCTATTTCTCCCTGCACCAAGCGTTCCTTAGCGGCTTTTGGTAATTGTTTAATGGCATACTCTAAGCGCATGGCCTGCTGCTTAGAGGCCAAACATTGTTGATACACCAACTGTAGCGGACCTTTTCCTCGTAGGGCTTTGGCACCTTTTACACCACCTTGTTGGTGCTCAGTAAATCGGCGCGCTACATCGGTAGTCACGCCGGTATACAAATGCTGTTGTTTGGTTCTAATAATATATAAAAACCACTCACTAGCAGCTTGTTTAACTACTAGTGAGTCATCACCAGACATTACGCTTCTATGCCTACAATCAACCACGGTGAATTAGCTTGATCGAGTTTGCGCTCTAAGTGCCACACTTCGGCAACATCGCTTTCTTGGCCGCTAACCTCATCACGTGTTTTACCGGTGAACTTAACGCTTACTTCGGCATTTAACATTGAGTGATCAGCACGAACCAATTCGGCGTCAATAAACACAACACTACTATTAATTTCTTCAGAACCGTATGAGCGACGCTCTTCAGCTAGGGCGTTGTATAGTTCAATGCTCAAGTATTCTTGCATCACCTCTAGCTTGTTGTCGTTCCAAGCGCGCTGCAGGGTATCAAAGTGACCACGAGCGCCTTCTAAAAATGCATTCGCGTCAAAACCTGCTGGCGGATTAAACGGCACGTCATCTTCGCCTCCGCTAGCAAGTTGACTAGCACTAGCAAAACCACCTTGTTGCCACTGTTGCTCTGCCTGAGGGCCTTGGTAAGCCTGCGCGGGTTGGTGATTCATTGCCGCTGCCTTTTGTTGGTTGAGGCCACGTAAGAAACGCACCGCCACAAAGGCAATTAAAGCAAACAACAAAATGTCCATCATCTGCAGGCCTTCAAAGGCCCCACCGCCAAGCAAAGCAGCAAACAAACCGCCGGCTAATAAGCCGCCTAGCAATCCACCCATCATCCCTGAGCGACGGCCAGTATTTGCGGCAGTACCATTGTTTTGGTTCTGCTGCTGATTGGCCTGTTGATTAGTTTGGCTTGGTTGTTTTTTAAAGGTGGGTTGGCTTTTGCCCCAAGACTTACCACCACCAAAGCGTTTGGCCTCTGCGTCGGGGGTAATAATCAATACCGCCATCACCAACGCCATAACACTCATCAATTTTTTTAACATGCGCTCCGCCTTCTAAGGAGTAATTCAGCGATAAGCAGTGTAACTAGCTTGCAGCGAGGTTCAAGTGAAAACTATCTCAAGGACTAAGCAAGCTGAAGCACTACGACTTTAGTATTGATGTAAAACTTTTGTTACAGCTAGATTAAGCTTGTTCAAAACCCAATAATATATATTAAATTCAATGACTTAAATGCTTTTAAAAACACTCAAAACAATTAGGGTTATTGCTTTGATTATTTTTTCGCCTAAGCTGGGGGGAGTCGGCTAAAAAACAATAATTCCGCCGACATAGACACTTACAAAAGACCAAAACAAAAAGGACTTAGCCATGATACTTCTCGTTGGCGGTGAAAAGGGGGGCAGTGGAAAAAGCTGTCTGGCCCAAAACTTGGCGGTGTATTTGAAACAACGCTTTAATACCGAAATTCTCTTGGTTGATTGCGATCCACAACGTACTAGCTCCGATTGGGTGCAAGCACGTAACGAGCAAGAAGACCTTCCAACTATTAACTGCGTGCAACTGTACGGCAACATTCGCAACGACTTACTTAGCCTACAAAATCGCTTCGACTTTGTGGTAGTAGATTGCGGAGGGCAAGATAGCAAAGCCCTACGCTCGAGTATGGCAGTTGCCACCCACGCCATCGTTCCACTACGCCCTAAGCGGCGTGATATAAAAACCCTGCCCCATTTAAAAGAAGCAGTTGTACTCACCCAATGTCCATCGTTGCCAAGCCAATACAAGCGTATTGAAGAGGCCAAAGAGGTATGCAGAACCTATGGTTTAAATGTGCTAGACGCCATCACCTTTAATCGCAATATCTATGATGATAGCGAAGAGCGTGGCTACACGGTGTTGGAGCTTGAGCCGGAAGGAAAAGCAGCCCAAGAAATCCGCAATATTGCTGAAGAATTTATAGTATGTGAGCAAGGAGCGGCAGATCATGGCATTGCACGATCTCAAGAAAAAGCCTCGGGCTTCTAAACCGAAACAGTTTTGCGATGTAGATAGCTTTATTGCGCAAGCCGAGCTGTATGCTCGTGGCTGCGAAAATGTGGTGCACTTGCCAATACAAGCCAGGCGAAATGCATCTAAGCAGCCAGCAAAAAATGCCACGTTTAGCTTAAACCAAGCGGTAATTGCCGAGTTAGATCAAATAAAGCAAAAAACCGGTTTGTCTAAGTCTTACTTGGTGCGAGCTTTAACTCATCACTTAGCAGGTTTAGAAGAACCCAAACAACAGGCTATATTAAAGCCCAAATAGCCTTAAGCTACCTAAAGTAACTTAATCACCCAGCCAAAGGTGCTGGGTGAGAGGCACTTTATTATTGCGAAAGATAATCCCTTCATCCTCAAGACGCTGACGCTGACATTGATATTGCGGGGAGCCTTCTGGGAAGGAGATCATGCCTTTAGCATTAATCACTCTATGCCATGGTAAATTGGAGTCTTCGGGTAAGGTTTTTAAGCAGCGCCCTACTGCACGCGCCATTCGAGGATAACCAGCCATTTCGGCAACCCCGCCATAAGTGGCCACCTTCCCTTCTGGAATATGGCCAATCACCAACCAAAACTTAGCGAGGTAGTCTTGTTGATCCATGCTTGTTTAGCTTTGCATCCATACTTCGCTAGCCCAATCCCAGATGGTATCCCACTCTGGTACTAGATCTTCTTGGCCTTGCCAGTAGCCAATTTCACCTTCTTGGCTAATGAAGTAGAAGTTGTCACCATTTTGGCAAATAGGAATAAACTCACGCGGTAAACCTAAGCTCCATGCGGTAGCCGCTACCTCTGGCAAATAAGTATGTAAGTAAGGGTCACTAATGGTTACAGGCTCTAAGCTACCACAGATAACATTACTAACGGTAAGTTGGAAAGCACGCAGATCACTAGGCATGGGAATTAAGATAAGTTCTTCAACTTCAACTAATTGCGCTTCTGTTGGTGGCTCACTAGGATAGGCGCCAGACTGATCGGCAGCTCTAATTTCATCGATTAATTCTTGCATGCTTGTCTCTCCGCGGCATTGGCATACAATGCCTGTTGCTAAAACTGGTGCACAGCTTACCTAGAAGACTCTCAATCAGCAAAGGAATATCCATGCCACTTCACGCTATAACTGTAGAACCCGAGCAAGCTGCTCGCCATTGTATTATTTGGCTACATGGCTTAGGCGCAGGACCAGAAGATTTTGTCCCTTTAGCTAAGCAACTAAAGCTGCCCGATGAAGCAGCAGTGCGCTTTATCTTTCCAGCAGCGCCCGAGCGCGCCGTTACCGTAAACGCTGGCTACTTTATGCCCGCTTGGTACGACATACTGGCATTTTCACCGCAGCGTAAAATTAATCAACAGCACTTAAAACAAGTAAGCCAAGAAATTAGCCAGCTAATTGAGCAACAACTTGCTCAAGGCATCCCCAGTAAAAACATTATTTTGGCCGGTTTCTCTCAAGGCGGTGCGGTGGCGTATCACTGTGCATTAAACCTAAAGCATGCCTTAGGTGGTGTGTTGTGTATGTCTACTTACTTAGTCAATGAAAGCCTGCCTAAACAGCACTTCCAAGCTAATACGCCGATCCTCATCCAGCATGGCCGACAAGATGATGTGGTTGCCCCAAGCTTAGGTGAGCAAGCCTATCAGCAACTATCAGCTTTAGGCTACCAAGCGGAATTTAGCCTATTTGATATGGCGCACAGTGTATCACCGAGCCAAATAAAGGCGATTAAAGCCTGGATAGGCGCCCGTTTAAACTAAATGATGGGCTTGCTTTAAGCATTCTAGGAAACAAGCCAATATCCGTGAGGGTTTGGGTGATATACGATTTACCGCTAAAAACGGACAGTCATAGCTAAACACCTCGCCACCAATGGCTCTAATCAGGCCTTGCTCTACAAAACTACGTGCATAATGGTCGGGTAAATAAGCCAAATAGCTGCCCGACAACAATAAAGTTGCGACTGCTTCTTGGTCATAAGCGGTGGCGTGTCGCTTAAAGCCTTTTTGCTGAGAAGTATCCATATTAGGTGAGTTGTGGCCAAGGCCTGCATATTTTTGGCTAACAATCTCTTGCTCGCTAATCGTAATATCACTGCGTTTAAACAAGGGGTGATGATAGCCACAATACAGAGACATTTTTTCATCAAATAACCACTGATAGGCCAAACTGGCAGATTGACGCGGCCCCGGCACCACACCAACATGATAACGCCCTTCTATCACTCCACTTTCGATCACCGATAAGGTTTCTACGTATAAATCTAAACTAACCTTGGGTGCTCGTTGGTCGAATAGCTGTAATGCTTGGGAGATTTTAGCTTCTTGGTTGGTGACGGTTTTATCGAACAAGGCAATGGCTAGGTTACCGGTCATTTCTTTATGTAAGCCTTGGACGTCTGCGCGAAACTCATCTAAGGCGCCCATCAAACGTAAGCTAGATTGATAGATATGTTGTCCTTCGGCACTTAATACAAAACCCGCTCTGCCCCGCTGGCATAAGGTAACCCCAAGGCGGATCTCCAAATCCTTAACATGTCGGCTAATGGTTGAGCGACCAATATTGAGTTCGACTTCGGCTGCCGAAATACCTCCACACTCCACCACTACCCTAAAAACTTTTAGCAGGCGTAAATCAATATCACTAAGTTGACCCAAAATTGTCTGCATTATGTTTCACTCTTATGAAACTTTAGATTCAAAGATACATATTTATGTAACTTAAAACCAGCATTAGGCTAAACCTAGCGTAAAGCTTTGCTAGGAGAAGCAAATGGCCACATTGCAAGATATGGGAATTACTCAAAATCAACTTGATAGCCACTGGATGGCTTATTCAGGTAATCGCCAGTTCAAACAAGATCCACGCATGATTTGCCAAGCTAAGGGCAAATATTACTTCGACGCCGACGGCCGAAAAATATTTGATGGTTTGTCAGGCCTGTGGACTTGCGGCTTGGGACATGGCCGCCAAGAAATAGTAGATGCCATTGCCCAACAGGCCAGCCAGCTTGATTACTCACCGGCTTTTCAGTTTGGTCACCCAAAATCATTTCAGCTGGCAGAGCGAATTACCGAGTTTATGCCGGAGGGCTTAAATCGAGTATTTTTCACTGGCTCAGGCTCTGAGTCTGCCGATACCTCACTAAAAATCGCTCGCGCTTATTGGCGTAAAAAAGGCCTTGCCAGTAAAACCAAATTGATTGGCCGCGGCAAAGGCTACCACGGGGTAAACTTTGGTGGCATATCAGTGGGCGGCATAGGCCCAAATCGCGCCATATTTGGTGCTGGTGTAGATAGCGCTCACATGCGCCATACGGTATTGCCAGAAAATGCCTTTACTAAAGGCCAACCTAGCCAAGGCGCTGAACTCGCCAATGACTTAATCGACTTAATCGCCATGCATGATGCTTCCAATATAGCGGCAGTGATTGTTGAACCTATGGCCGGCAGTGCTGGGGTAATTCCACCACCGGTTGGCTACTTAAAGCGTTTACGTGAGATCTGCGACCAACACCAAATCTTATTGATTTTCGATGAAGTGATTTGTGCTTTTGGCCGCTTAGGTTACAAAACCGGAGCAGAGGCCTGCGGCGTTACACCAGACATCATTAACATGGCCAAGCAGCTCACCAATGGGGTTATTCCTATGGGAGCAGTGGCCTGCAAGCAAGAAATTTACGACACCTTTATGGACGAAGGTGGTCCAAACTACATGTTAGAGCTGCCCCACGGCTATACCTACTCAGCTCACCCTATTGCTTGTGCCGCAGCACTTGCCTCTTTGGACTTATTGGAAAAAGAACAGATGTTCGAGCAAGTAAGGGAAATGAGCCCAGTTCTTGAACATGCCGCGCATCAGCTAGGACAGTTGGATTTAGTAAGCGATGTAAGAAACATGGGCTTAGCCGCAGGCTTAAGCCTTGTTCATGCACCCGGTGAGCCAGCACTTAATCCATTTTTAGTGGCCCAACAAATGTGGCAAAAAGGATACTACGTGCGCTATGGCGCCGACACCATACAAATAGCGCCTCCGTTTAACGTAAGCGCAGCAGAAATCGACAGCCTATTTAATGCCTTAGGCGACTCCATCAACCAACTATCAGGCCAGGCCTAAGCCTATAAGGAAAGCTTTATGTCTATCATCGGTCATTTAATTAACGGCGAAAACCACAACGACTACACGCGCTCACAAGATGTGTATAACCCTTCTACCGGTCAAGTTGCTAGCCAAGTTGCCTTGGCTGACAAAACTACGGTTGAGCAAGCCATTAGCGCCGCTCAACAAGCTTTTCCCGCTTGGCGAGATACGCCAGTGGCAAAACGTGCCCAAATTATGTTTCGCTACAAAACCTTGCTGGAAGAGAATGCCGAGCGCATTTGTGAACTGGTAGGCCAACAGCACGGAAAAATCGTCCATGACGCTATGGGCGAGCTTACCCGGGGCATTGAAAATGTTGAATACGCCTGTGCTGCACCCGAGGTACTTAAAGGTGAACATTCGCGTAACGTTGGCCCAGGCATAGACTCATGGAGTGAATTCCAAGCCTTGGGAGTAGTAGCTGGGATAACCCCATTCAATTTCCCTGTAATGGTGCCTATGTGGATGTTCCCTATGGCACTTATGTGCGGGAATAGCTTTGTATTAAAACCCTCTGAGCGAGATCCGTCGGCGACAATGCTAATTGCCGAACTCCTTCATCAAGCAGGATTACCAGCAGGTGTATTTAATGTAGTGAATGGCGATAAAGAAGCCGTAGATACCTTACTTACCGACCCTCGTGTTGCAGCAGTAAGCTTTGTAGGTTCTACCCCAATCGCCGAGTACATATACAGCACCGCTACCGCCAATGGTAAGCGCTGCCAGGCCTTAGGCGGGGCAAAAAATCACGCCATCATCATGCCTGATGCCGATTTAGATAACGCCGTAAACTCTCTACTTGGCGCAGCTTTTGGCTCCTCGGGTGAACGTTGTATGGCCTTATCGGTTGCGGTTGCCGTAGGTGACGAAATTGCCGACAAGCTGGTAGATGGTTTAACTCAGCAAATGCAGAACCTAAAGGTTGGTGCCTACTCAGATAAAGAAAACGACTTTGGACCACTAATTAGTGGCGAACAGCGAGACAAAGTTGAAATGTACATTAGTAGTGCTGAAGCAGATGGCGCCACCGTAGTTGTAGATGGTCGCAATACTCAAGTAGCGGGCTACCCTAATGGCTTCTACGTTGGAGGAACTCTAATTGACCATGTCACCGAAACGATGAAAGCCTACCAAGAAGAGATTTTTGGACCGGTGTTGTGTGTGGTTCGAGTGGATAGCATGGAACAAGGTATGCAACTGATTAACAAGCATCAATTTGGTAATGGTACTTGCCTATATACCCGTGATGGCGAGGCTGCACGTTACTTCTCAGACAACATTCAAGTTGGAATGGTAGGTATCAACATTCCTTTGCCTGTGCCGGTTTCTTATCATAGCTTTGGTGGTTGGAAGCGTTCTTTGTTTGGTGATTTACACGCCTACGGACCAGATGCTGTGCGCTTTTATACTAAACGTAAAACCATTACCCAGCGTTGGCCATCAGCGTCGGTACGCGAAGGGGTAAATTTCTCATTCCCTAGCTAAAGGGCTTATTTGTCTTACTAGCCCAGCTTAAGGCTGGGCTAAGCAGGTAGGCAGCTACCTATAAGATTTGTTTTAACAAACGGTCAGCGCGCACTCTGTTTATTCGTTTTAGCAAGCGCTTCACTGGCAAGGGGTAATTAGCCAGGCTGTCCAAATCTGCTACACAATGCACTAACTTTGTGTGAGCCAATATATTATTCAGCTCGACCTCCTTTTGCTCACTTAACAATCCTTTCGGGTCATCAATCAATAAGCCATTCTCTAAATCCAAGTTCCAAGCGCGTGGATTCAAGTTATTACCGGTTAATAAGCTATAGCGCTCATCGACCCACAAACCTTTTACATGAAAGCTATTATCTTGATGCGACCACAAATGAATACTTAACAAACCACTATTTATGTATTTTAGCTGGCGTTTAACAAACTTAGACAAATTCAGTTCGTACAGATAAGGTAGCGCATGGATAACCTTAAAGTTTTCATCTGGCTTGCTGTAAAAGTCGCTTGCGGTTTTATCGCCAACAATCAGCTTTACTTTCACACCATTTTTTAAAGCTTTGCTAATTTCCCTAGACAAGCTACCTGGAGGATTAAAATACGGCGTGCATAAGGTTATTTGATGGCTGGCTTTTATGATCAGCTGGCGAATGGTTTTATTGAGTAAATTTTGGCGACGCCCCAAACCCAGTAAAGGTGTGATGCCAACTTCAGATTCCTCACATTGCTGAGGATAGTAAGAGTATTGCTCACGTTGCAATGACAAGCGTAAACGACGAATAGCAGGCTTTAGCGAACGAGTAGTCACCGGCTCATTTGTCGATAAGCTAGACACTGCTTCGCTATTCACTAGGTACTGCTCTACATAGTCAACCATCGCATTAGCTAGGCGAGCATTATCAATCAAGTGGTAACGATCAAAGCGGTAGCGCTGTTGCTGCGCTAAATAGATATTGTTAATACTGGCACCGCTATACACTACCGTATCATCAATAATGCTACCTTTTAAATGCAGTACGCCAAACAATTCGCGATTACTCACAGGCACACCGTAGAAGGTAATAAGGCCTGGGTAACGTTGTTCATACTCACGGTACATCGCAGCGTTACCCTCGGCCTGCTCATCGCCAATCAAACCACGTTGAGCACGATGCCAATCAACTAAGACAACAACTTCTAGCTCTGGGTTACGCTGTTTAGCAGAATACAGGCCTTCCATTATGCTGCGGCCAGCTTGATCATCTTCAAGGTAAAGCGCAACGATATAAATCCGAGACTTAGCCTCAGCTATCTGCTCTAGCAAGGCAAGGCGATACTCTTCTGCACTCAGCAAGGTTTTAAACTGCAGTGGATCTTGCGCAATTTTGGGAAGAGACTGTAACGATGCGTTACGAGAAAAACGTGGAGTCATTAATATAGATTCTTGATTACTAGCACTATGCTTGGCTAATTGTAACAAAGGATCAGCTTGGCCACTAAGAAAGCTATCAACAAAGCGTAAAATTGCTGCTAGCTCCACACAACTATGGCGCACAAAGAAAAAGGGCTTCCCATTGGGAAGCCCTTTACTATTTGGAGCCTAGCAGTGACCTACTTTCACATGGGGAAGCCCCACACTATCATCGGCGCAGTTGCGTTTCACTTCTGAGTTCGGCATGGAGTCAGGTGGGTCCACAACGCTATTGCCACCAGGCAAAAACTTTTACATTGTTCACTCAAGCTAGTTGGCGAGGCCAAAATTTCCTTAGCTAGAGTAAAAAGCCCTCGTCATTAGACGAGGGCTTAGTATAAGAGCCTGGCGGAGACCTACTTTCACATGGGGAAGCCCCACACTATCATCGGCGCAGTTGCGTTTCACTTCTGAGTTCGGCATGGAGTCAGGTGGGTCCACAACGCTATTGCCACCAGGCAAAAACTGTTGTCTTTAACATTCGAAAAAGCTGAAACATCTCATGAGCACTAACAAGTATTCATGGTTTCTAAAATAAAGTATCTATAAGCAACACCCTTTAGGTGTTGTATGGTTAAGCCTCACGGGTAATTAGTACAAGTTAGCTCAATGCCTCACAGCACTTACACACCTTGCCTATCAACGTTGTAGTCTCCAACGGCCCTTCAGAGGACTTAAAGTCCTAGTGAGAATTAATCTCGAGGCCTGCTTCCCGCTTAGATGCTTTCAGCGGTTATCAGTTCCGAACGTAGCTACTGGGCAATGCTATTGGCATAACAACCCAAACACCAGCGGTTCGTCCACTCCGGTCCTCTCGTACTAGGAGCAGCTCCCCTCAATTCTCAAACGCCCACGGCAGATAGGGACCGAACTGTCTCACGACGTTCTAAACCCAGCTCGCGTACCACTTTAAATGGCGAACAGCCATACCCTTGGGACCGACTTCAGCCCCAGGATGTGATGAGCCGACATCGAGGTGCCAAACACCGCCGTCGATATGAACTCTTGGGCGGTATCAGCCTGTTATCCCCGGAGTACCTTTTATCCGTTGAGCGATGGCCCTTCCATACAGAACCACCGGATCACTATGACCTACTTTCGTACCTGCTCGACGTGTCTGTCTCGCAGTTAAGCTGGCTTATGCCATTGCACTAACCGTATGATGTCCGACCATACTTAGCCAACCTTCGTGCTCCTCCGTTACTCTTTGGGAGGAGACCGCCCCAGTCAAACTACCCACCAGACACTGTCCGCAATCCCGATAAGGGACCAACGTTAGAACATCAACACTACAAGGGTGGTATTTCAAGGTCGGCTCCACGTCATCTAGCGACAACGCTTCAAAGCCTCCCACCTATCCTACACATGTAGGGTCAATGTTCAGTGTCAAGCTGTAGTAAAGGTTCACGGGGTCTTTCCGTCTAGCCGCGGGTACACCGCATCTTCACGGCAATTTCAATTTCACTGAGTCTCGGGTGGAGACAGCTTGGCCATCATTACGCCATTCGTGCAGGTCGGAACTTACCCGACAAGGAATTTCGCTACCTTAGGACCGTTATAGTTACGGCCGCCGTTTACCGGGGCTTCGATCAATAGCTTCGCGCGAACGCTAACCACATCAATTAACCTTCCGGCACCGGGCAGGCGTCACACCGTATACGTCATCTTTCGATTTAGCACAGTGCTGTGTTTTTAATAAACAGTTGCAGCCAACTGGTATCTGCGACTCTCAGCAGCTTAGGGAGCAAGTCCCATCACCATCAAGAGCGTACCTTCTCCCGAAGTTACGGTACCATTTTGCCTAGTTCCTTCACCCGAGTTCTCTCAAGCGCCTTGGTATTCTCTACCCAACCACCTGTGTCGGTTTGGGGTACGGTTTCGTATAATCTGAAGCTTAGAGACTTTTCCTGGAAGCAGGGCATCAACCACTTCGTGTCCGTAGACACTCGTCATCAACTCTCAGCGTAATGTAAACCCGGATTTGCCTAAGTTTACCGCCTACTGCCTTTCACGTGGACAACCATCGCCACGCTGGCCTAGCCTTCTCCGTCCTCCCATCGCAATTATACGAAGTACAGGAATATTAACCTGTTTCCCATCGACTACACTTTTCAGTCTCGCCTTAGGGGCCGACTCACCCTGCCCTGATTAACATTGGACAGGAAACCTTGGTCTTTCGGCGAGGGGGCTTTTCACCCCCTTTATCGTTACTCATGTCAACATTCGCACTTCTGATACCTCCAGCAAACCTTACGATCCACCTTCAACGGCTTACAGAACGCTCCTCTACCGAGCATGCAAGCATGCTCCCGTAGCTTCGGTGGTATGTTTAGCCCCGTTACATCTTCCGCGCAGGCCGACTCGACCAGTGAGCTATTACGCTTTCTTTAAATGATGGCTGCTTCTAAGCCAACATCCTGGCTGTCTAAGCCTTCCCACATCGTTTCCCACTTAACATACACTTTGGGACCTTAGCTGACGGTCTGGGTTGTTTCCCTTTCCACGACGGACGTTAGCACCCGCCGTGTGTCTCCCGAGTAGTACTTGATGGTATTCGGAGTTTGCAAAGGGTTGGTAAGTCGGGATGACCCCCTAGCCTTAACAGTGCTCTACCCCCATCAGTATTCGCTCGAGGCGCTACCTAAATAGCTTTCGAGGAGAACCAGCTATCTCCCGGTTTGATTGGCCTTTCACCCCCAGCCACAAGTCATCCGCTAATTTTTCAACATTAGTCGGTTCGGTCCTCCAATTGGTGTTACCCAATCTTCAACCTGCCCATGGCTAGATCACCGGGTTTCGGGTCTAATCCCAGCAACTATGCGCGCAGTTAACACTCGGTTTCCCTACGGCTCCGCTATTCGCTTAACCTTGCTACTGAAATTAAGTCGTTGACCCATTATACAAAAGGTACGCAGTCACCCCACAAGGGGGCTCCCACTGCTTGTACGTATACGGTTTCAGGTTCTATTTCACTCCCCTCACAGGGGTTCTTTTCGCCTTTCCCTCACGGTACTGGTTCACTATCGGTCAGTCAGGAGTATTTAGCCTTGGAGGATGGTCCCCCCATATTCAGACAACATATCACGTGTGCCGTCCTACTCGATTTCACTTAAAGTAGATTTTCATGTACGGGGCTATCACCCTGTATCGCCATCCTTTCCAGAATGTTCCACTAATCACCTAAAAGCTTAAGGGCTAATCCGGGTTCGCTCGCCGCTACTACCAGAATCTCGGTTGATTTCTTTTCCTCCGGGTACTTAGATGTTTCAGTTCCCCGGGTTCGCCTCGCAACGCTATGTATTCACGTTACGATACTGCATAAAATGCAGTGGGTTTCCCCATTCGGAAATCTGTGTCTATAACGTCTTTTATCGACTTAACACAGCTTATCGCAGATTAACACGTCCTTCATCGCCTCTGACTGCCAAGGCATCCACCGTATACGCTTAGTCACTTAACCATACAACACCTAAATGTTGTCGCTTAAATCACTTGAATGGTCAGGCTGTATAAGTCCTGCCATTCGAGTACGATCACCTTATTTTTGAATACCAAGAACACTTGTTATTAAACTCATATTCTTGAGATATTTTTTATCAGCTTTTCCAAATTGTTAAAGAGCATTGGTTCATAAAAAAACCAAAGGTAAATGGCCAAGTTTCGGCGACTTATCTTTGGTTTTTAGGTAAGAAGTGGTGGAGCTATGCGGGATCGAACCGCAGACCTCCTGCGTGCAAGGCAGGCGCTCTCCCAGCTGAGCTATAGCCCCATTTCTTACTTAGTTGGACCCTGGTAGGTCTGGGCAGACTTGAACTGCCGACCTCACCCTTATCAGGGGTGCGCTCTAACCAGCTGAGCTACAGACCTAAATAGGTGCCAACTTTCTCTTACTTTCTATCAAGCAATCTGTGTGAACACGTCACAAAACCTAAGCATCATAATAAGGAGGTGATCCAGCCCCAGGTTCCCCTAGGGCTACCTTGTTACGACTTCACCCCAGTCATGAACCACAAAGTGGTGAGCGTCCTCCCGAAGGTTAAACTACCCACTTCTTTTGCAGCCCACTCCCATGGTGTGACGGGCGGTGTGTACAAGGCCCGGGAACGTATTCACCGTAGCATTCTGATCTACGATTACTAGCGATTCCGACTTCACGGAGTCGAGTTGCAGACTCCGATCCGGACTACGACATGCTTTTTGGGGTCCGCTTGCTCTCGCGAGTTCGCATCCCTCTGTACATGCCATTGTAGCACGTGTGTAGCCCTGCCCGTAAGGGCCATGATGACTTGACGTCGTCCCCACCTTCCTCCGGTTTATCACCGGCAGTCTCCCTAGAGTTCCCACCATTACGTGCTGGCAAATAAGGATAGGGGTTGCGCTCGTTGCGGGACTTAACCCAACATCTCACGACACGAGCTGACGACAGCCATGCAGCACCTGTATCTGAGTTCCCGAAGGCACCAAGGAATCTCTTCCAAGTTCTCAGTATGTCAAGGGCAGGTAAGGTTCTTCGCGTTGCATCGAATTAAACCACATGCTCCACCGCTTGTGCGGGCCCCCGTCAATTCATTTGAGTTTTAACCTTGCGGCCGTACTCCCCAGGCGGTCTACTTAATGCGTTAGCTGCGTTACCCACGAGTTAAACTCACAGACAACTAGTAGACATCGTTTACGGCGTGGACTACCAGGGTATCTAATCCTGTTTGCTCCCCACGCTTTCGTACATGAGCGTCAGTTTTTGTCCAGGTGGCCGCCTTCGCCACTGGTATTCCTTCAGATCTCTACGCATTTCACCGCTACACCTGAAATTCTACCACCCTCTACAAAACTCTAGCTTGCCAGTTCCAAATGCCATTCCCAGGTTGAGCCCGGGGATTTCACATCTGGCTTAACAAGCCGCCTGCGTACGCTTTACGCCCAGTAATTCCGATTAACGCTCGGACCCTCCGTATTACCGCGGCTGCTGGCACGGAGTTAGCCGGTCCTTCTTCTGTCGCTAACGTCAAAGATAGCAAGTATTAATTACTACCCCTTCCTCACGACTGAAAGTGCTTTACAACCCGAAGGCCTTCTTCACACACGCGGCATGGCTGCATCAGGCTTTCGCCCATTGTGCAATATTCCCCACTGCTGCCTCCCGTAGGAGTCTGGGCCGTGTCTCAGTCCCAGTGTGGCTGATCATCCTCTCAAACCAGCTAGGGATCGTCGCCTTGGTAAGCCATTACCTTACCAACTAGCTAATCCCACTTGGGCTAATCTTTACGCGAAAGGTGCCGAAGCATCCCCTCCTTTGGTCCGAAGACATTATGCGGTATTAGCAGTCGTTTCCAACTGTTGTCCCCCACGTAAAGGCATATTCCCAAGCATTACTCACCCGTCCGCCGCTCGTCAGCAAAGTAGCAAGCTACTCTCTGTTACCGCTCGACTTGCATGTGTTAAGCCTGCCGCCAGCGTTCAATCTGAGCCATGATCAAACTCTTCAATCAAAAGTTTTTTCGCTCAAAGTTAAAAACTGAAATTATTACTGTGTTTTACAGTGCAAGACTCCAGTTCACTTAAGCTTAATTTTTTCGCTTAAGGTCCTGTGAGTGCTCACACAGATTGCTTGATAAATTGTTAAAGAGCGTTGCTTCGTTGCCGAAGCGAGGTGCGCATTCTACGCTTTCCTCTGTGGCTGTCAACCGCTTTTTAATATTAATTAAGAAGAAGTTTTTCAACCGGTCAACTCAGCCCTAGGCCTTGCTAACCCTGACGTAGCCTTGCTTTGCTTTAGCGCGCTGCGTGCCGTGTCAGTGGAGGTGCATTATAGGGATCGATTCCCGCGGCGCAAGCGTTTTTTGAAGAAATATTAGGATTTTTGTTTAAGTGGTTAAAGCTTGTGCAAATCCACACAAAAACTATAGATTTCGCTGATTATTTATCCAGTTTTGCGAACTGAGTAGCAAATTCATCTACCTTCGCCCAATCAGTTAACTCTAGGTCTTGGCTTTTGTCGGTGCTACCACCGGTCATTTTCATGATGAATTGAATAAGCAGCGCTTGCCACCAAGTGTACTTTGAATAAAGCAATGCACCCGCAAACACAGCCTGCAATTTAGGCATCCAAGCGGCATTAAGGTTTAGCTTCTTCATATATACACTAGTTTCGGGCGTATTTTTTTCTGGCTTACGGGCGGTAAGGCACACACCAAAGAACGCTACAGGAACATTAGCCAGTTGGTTTTGGTACTTGGCTAACAAGGAATACAGTTGCGGCCTGAATTTACCATAACGAATGGATGCGCCAATGAGTACTTTGTCATAGGCCGTTAAATCTAGGCTTTGTTGATTACTATCTATCTGTATGTAATCAGCCGCTACCTCACCTGCTTGCTGAGACACAATATGTTTAGCAATCTTTAAGGTTTGTCCTTCGCAGCTTGAATATAATACTAACAACTTCATGATTAACTTTTCCAAAACACTGGGGTAAATAGTACCAATAAGGTAAACACTTCTAGGCGGCCAAATAGCATAGCAATTAACAATACCCATTTGCTGGCGTCGCTTATATCTGAATAGTGCACCGCTACTTGACCAAGCCCCGGACCAAGGTTGTTTAAACAAGCCACCACTGCTGAAAATGCCGATAACTCGTCCATACCTGACGCTATAAGCCCCAACATACAAATAACAAACACTAATGTATAGGCAGAGAAGAAGCCCCATACCGCTTCTAATACTCGATCGGGCAAAGCTTTATTTGCCAACTTAATTTGATAAACCGCACGAGGGTGAACCAGGCGCTTGAGCTCTCGCATGCCCTGCAGACTTAACAGAAATACCCGAATTACCTTTAAGCCACCACCGGTCGAACCTGCGCAACCACCAATAAAGCTAGAAAATACTAACAACACAGGCAAAAACAATGGCCACTCAGAGAAACTGGTGGTAGTAAAACCAGCTGTCGTTGAGATGGACACAGATTGAATAAAGGCTTGGTCTAGCGCAACCGTGGGTGAGCTATAGACTTGCTGGGCTAACAAAATAGCCACACAAATCAGAGTTAAGCTAATCTGAATAAAGAAAAACGCTCGGCACTCAGGGTCAAGAAAATAGTACTTAAAGGTGATGTTGCGACCATTTACCGCGGCAAAGTGTAAAGAGAAATTAATCCCGGAAATAATAAGAAACACCGCACAGATGGTATTAATGAGAGAACTATCGAAGTGACCAAGGCTGGCGTCATAGGTAGAAAAACCACCAATAGCAATGGTGGAGAAAGCGTGACAAATCGCATCAAACATCGACATGCCCGCCAACCAAAATGCCACCGTACAACTAATAGTGAGAAACAAATAGATGTACCAAAGCACCTTGGCGGTTTCGGCAATTCTGGGGGTCATCTTTTTGTCTTTAACTGGACCGGGAATTTCGGCGCGATATAACTGCATGCCCCCAACCCCAAGAATAGGCAATACCGCAACCGCTAATACAATGATGCCCATTCCACCCAACCATTGCAGCATTTGCCGGTAAAACAAAATACCTTTAGGCAGGTTTTCGATACCAACAATCACTGTGGCGCCGGTTGTGGTTAAGCCAGAAAATGATTCAAAAAAGGAGTCGGTAACCGACATGTTGGGGTTTTCGGTAAGAATAAACGGCAGCGCACCTACGCTGCCCAGCACTGTCCAGAATAGAACAACAATGAGAAAGCCTTCTTTGGCTTTAAGCTCAGTTTTTTGATGCCTTTGTGGGAACCACAATAGAAAACCAGCGCTAACACACAGTGCAAAAGCGGCCATAAAGGCCTTACCAGCACCATCTTTATATACCGCAGCGACAATAGCCGGAACGATCATAGCGAGACTAAATAGCATTACTAGAAGTCCAACGATCCTAATAATCGCTCTGATCTGCATCCGTGTCGTATCTCTTTCTAAATAAAGTTAATGCTGCATATCTTGAAGTAAAGCGTTGCACAAGACAACTTAAGACAGCAGCTTCCCTACCTTAATCTGCCCACTTGAGAGGTTAATCAGCTGTTGTTTGAAAGCTGCATATTCACTAAGCGGTAAACTAACCTGCATCTGCGCTAGGCTAGAAAACTGAGTATCAAGCTTAAGCGCTTGATGGCGCTCGAGCATACTCTCTACTTGGACTGTATAGGCATAATCAAATTCCAAGCTGCACTCTCCACAAGCGACCACTCGCTCAGATTCAACCAACTTTAATGCTTGCTGAACGCCACCGCCATAAGCTTTAACTAGGCCTCCTGTACCAAGTTTAATGCCACCTGAATAACGAACAACCACCGCCAGAATTTGACCTAAGCCACTTCCCTGCAATTGGGCTAACATGGGTTTACCCGCTGTCCCCGAGGGTTCGCCATCATCACTAAAACCCAAACATTGGCTATCGTTAGGGTGACCGGCCACAAAAGCCCAACAATGATGACGCGCTTGTGGATGTAACTGTTTTATTTCTTCTAACTGTTGCTGTGCTTGTTGGCGATTAGCAACTGGAATAATCAAGCTAATAAAACGGCTACGTTTGATTAACTCTTCGCAACTCACCGTTTGCTGCGGTTTAAAATAATCATTTACTGCTATTGCCAATTTTGCTCTCGCGTTAGGTTGTTACAAGCCAGCGCGGTAACCACCACATTGTCTTCTATACGAATACCGCCAAAGCGACGCATTTCATCAACCCTTGCCCAATTAATCAAGCGAGTATGTTCTGATTCAGCCAATTCGGTTAACAAACTTTCGATAAAATATAAACCGGGCTCTATGGTAAGCACTTGGCGCGGTTCAATCATGCGAGTACAGCGCAAAAACGGATCGCTGGCCGGTGCAGCTTGTACATCGCCGTCTTCATCTTGCATAAAACCACCTACGTCATGCACCTGCAATCCTAAGTGATGACCTAAACCATGTGGGAAAAAACAACGTGTAATGCCTTTTTCCACGGCAGCAGCGGCACTGCAATATACAAACTCAAAATCCACTAACAGCTTGGCTAACTGTCGATGCGCTTTAAAGTGCAGGTCGGTATAGCGATACCCGGGTTTTAAATCAGCAATCAAAGCCAGCTGCAGTTTGTCCATTTCAGCCACCAGCTCAGCAAACAGTCCTTTACGGTAAGCATAGGTGCGGGTGATGTCTGCCGCGTACCCCCGATACTCAGCGCCAGCATCAATCAACATTGAATAATGCTGTTTCTCGGCAAGCTTACTAGCACTTAAAGCGGTGTAATGAAGAATTGCTGCATTTTGATTCATGCCAATTATGTTTGAATATGGAAGTGAGTATTCACTTTTTCCCAAGCTAGCTAAATAAGCTAAGTTAATTTCAAACTCTGATGCACCAGCAAAAAACAGCTCTTTAGCGCTCAGGTGGGCTTTAACCGCACGACGGTTTGCCTCATGAATGCATTCAAGCTCGTAGTCGGTTTTGTATGCGCGGTAATAATGCAGGTAGTTAAGCACTGATTCTGGGTTTCGCTCCCCAATATCCAAAGCCTCAGCTAATTCTGTCTGGATGCTCGCCGATGTAGGCACATCGTTGTCGTTTAACTGGCAGGAAAGGCTCAATATCTTGCGGATTAGCCATCCGCTTAATCTCAAAACTATCTACCCAAAAGCCCTCTGGGTCACCTGCCGTTTTATGCCAATAGTCACTTGGCTGATGATAAATCAATACCGGCTTGCTTGTGCCATCAACCACCAGCCAACAATGTGGATGCTCTGTAAGTGGCAGCCAATGTTTGAAATGCGGGTTAGTTTTAAATGGATAATGCTGATCATCCAAAAAGGTTCGTAGAGGGTAACCGGAATGAATGATTAAGGCGTCAAGCTCCTCACGCTCTAATACATCTGCAACCCGCTGCTGCAATTGTTCAATATGCTGAGAAAACAGTTGATGAATAGTTGGCATAGCACCCTCTCTACGACTATTAATTAGCTATTTAGTTATAGCGCATTTAATAAACATATAGTTGGATCTAGAGCAGTTAATTGATGATTTATTAAGGATATAAGCCAGCCACTCACAAGCGGTTTTGTGCGGCAAGCAACAAAATATCAAACAAGTGTTTTAAATGGGTGTTATATTTGTTTTAATGTTTGAGTAACAAATTGATTACAAGTTTATCTCTAACCCCTACACAAAACTGGTGCAATGCACACCAGCCACAAGGAGAGCAGAATGATATATCAAGGCGAGAACCTTAGTGTTCGTTATATTGCCGACGGTATCGCTGAACTAACATTCGATGCCAAGCAAGGAAGTGTAAATAAGCTAGATAAAAGCACTTTAGTATCGCTAGATGAAGCTATTAGCGCGTTGCAACAGCAAACAGAACTAAAAGGCTTATTGCTTAGTTCGGCAAAAGACGCCTTCATTGTTGGTGCTGATATCACCGAGTTTTTGGGTTTGTTTGCACTGCCAGAAGAAGAGCTAGGCGCTTGGCTAACCAAAGCCAATGACATTTTTAACGCCCTAGAAGATCTACCTGTACCTACCGTTTCCGCGATTAATGGCTACGCACTCGGTGGCGGCTGCGAATTTATCCTCTCTACAGATTTACGTATTGCCGAGCCTAGCGCTCGCATTGGCTTACCCGAAACCCAACTGGGCATTATGCCTGGCTTTGGTGGCACAGTGAGATTACCCCGAGTAATTGGTGCCGATAACGCCATGGAATGGATTACTACCGGTAAAAACTACAAAGCAGCAGAAGCACAAAAATTTGGCATGGTAGACGCTGTTGTCCCCGCAGAACGATTACATGATGCGGCCTTAGCCATGCTGCAAGAAGCCATCAATGAAAAAATTGATTGGCAGAACCGTCGCAAAGCTAAACTATCGCCCCTCGCATTAAACAAAATCGAAGCCATGATGAGCTTTAACTGCGCCAAAGGTATGGTTATCGCAAAAGCGGGGCCACACTACCCTGCTCCTATCACTGCAGTTAAAACCATGGAAAAGGCCGCAGCTTGCGGACGTGAAGAAGCTTTAGCCTTAGAAGGTAAATACTTTATTGGTTTGGCAAAATCAGATGTTGCTCAAGCCCTGGTTGGTATCTTCCTAAATGACCAACAACTAAAAGGTTTAGCTAAAAAGGCAGCTAAAAATGCCCAAGCCATTAATCAAGCCGCAGTACTAGGCGCTGGCATTATGGGTGGTGGTATCGCTTATCAAAGCGCTAGCCGTGGCGTACCCGCGGTAATGAAAGACATTAACCAAGCAGCACTTGAGCTTGGCATGAATGAAGCAACTAAGTTACTCAACAAACAGCTAGAGCGTGGTCGCATAGATGGTTTGAAAATGGGCAAAATCCTTTCAGCCATTGACCCGAGCTTAAATTATGAGTCTATCGCTAATAGCGACATCGTGGTTGAAGCAGTGGTTGAAAATCCAAAGATTAAAGCAGCTGTGCTACAAGAGGTGGAACAGAAAGTCTCTGCCGACACCATTGTGGCCTCAAATACTTCCACCATTCCTATTTCGCTATTGGCTAAAAACCTAACCCGCCCAGAAAAGTTCTGTGGTATGCACTTCTTCAACCCGGTGCATCGTATGCCATTGGTTGAAGTTATTCGCGGTGAAAAGACTTCTCAAGAAACCATCGATAGCGTGGTGGCTTACGCTGCCAAAATGGGCAAAACCCCGGTGGTAGTTAATGACTGCCCAGGCTTTTTTGTAAACCGTGTATTGTTCCCTTACTTCTTTGGTTTTACTCGCCTACTTCAAGATGGTGCTGATTTTGTAAAAGTAGACAAAATCATGGAGAAGCAATTCGGTTGGCCGATGGGCCCAGCTTACCTGCTTGATGTGGTAGGTATTGATACCGGCCACCATGCTGGCGCAGTAATGGCTAACGGCTTCCCTGAGCGCATGAGCAAAACCGGAGAAGATGCGATTGATGTTATGTACCAAGCTGAACGCTTTGGCCAGAAAAATGGCTTAGGATTTTATGCCTATACCAAAGACCGCCGAGGTAAACCGAAAAAGGATGCCGATCCGGCCAGCTATGATTTGCTCACCAAAATTTGCAAAGAACGTTACGACTACAGCAGTGAGCAGATTATTGCCCGCATGATGATTCCAATGATTAACGAAGTGGTGCGCTGTTTAGAAGAAGGCATTATTCAAAGCCCTGCCGAAGCCGATATGGCACTGGTTTATGGCTTAGGCTTCCCTCCATTCCGAGGTGGTGTATTCCGCTACCTAGATACCATGGGGTTAGATAACTACGTAGCTCTTGCAGATCAATACGCTGAACTTGGTCCACTTTACCAAGTTACCGACGACCTTCGCGCTAAAGCAGCGGCGGGCGAAACTTACTACGGCAAGCAAGGTTAATGGAGGAATATAAAATGAAAGAAGTAGTGATTGTAGATTGTATTCGTACTCCTATGGGCCGCTCTAAAAACGGATGTTTTAGAAATGTACGTGCCGAAGACTTGTCTGCTCAGCTAATGAAAGGCTTGGTAGAGCGTAACCCTAAGCTCGATCCCAATGACATTGAAGATGTTTACTGGGGTTGTGTTCAACAAACCTTAGAGCAAGGCTTTAACGTTGCGCGTAATGCCGCATTGTTAGCCGGCTTGCCGCATTCAACCGGAGCTGTCACCGTAAACCGTTTATGTGGTTCGTCGATGCAAGCCTTGCACGACGCCGCACGCGCCATTATGGCCGACCAAGGTGATGTATTCATCGTAGGTGGTGTTGAACACATGGGCCACGTGCCAATGAATCACGGGGTAGACTTTCACCCTGGCATGGCTAAATCAGTAGCAAAAGCAGCGGGCATGATGGGCTTAACCGCCGAGTTGCTATCGCAAATGCACGGGATTAGCCGTGAAGCGATGGATGAATTTGGCGCTCGCTCACACCGCTTGGCTCATCAAGCGACACTAGAAGGTCGCTTCGCCAGCGAAATCTTCCCAGTTGAAGGCCACGATGCCGACGGTACCTTAAAGTTAATTGAAACAGACGAAGTGATTCGCCCAGAAACCACAGCAGAAGGTTTGTCTCAACTACGTCCGGTATTTGACCCAGCTAACGGTAAAGTAACCGCGGGTACCTCTTCTGCCTTGTCAGACGGCGCATCGGCCATGTTAGTAATGTCGGCAGAGAAAGCCGCTGAGCTTGGTTTAACGGTACGCGCGAAAGTACGCTCAATGGCCATTGCGGGCTGCGATCCGTCGATTATGGGTTACGGCCCAGTGCCAGCGACCCAAAAAGCACTTAAACGTGCCGGTCTAAAAGTTGAAGATATCGATTTATTCGAACTTAACGAAGCCTTTGCTGCACAGTCTTTACCTTGTGTTAAAGACTTAGGCTTGATGGACCAAGTAGACGATAAGGTAAACCTAAACGGTGGTGCCATTGCTTTAGGTCATCCTTTGGGCTGTTCTGGCACGCGAATCTCTACAACGCTAATTAACCTTATGGAAGCCAAAGACGCCAAACTGGGTGTTGCTACTATGTGTATTGGTTTAGGCCAAGGCATCGCGACAGTGTTTGAACGACCATAAAGTCTAAAAAATAGCTGTGAACGGGAGCATTAAGCTCCCATTTTTTTTGCTTAAGCAGAGCAAGCGTTTTTCCCAAGCCCGTTGTTTGTTATTCTTAGACCATAAACTCTTCGAAAAACAGAATTGAGGCTCATGGTTATAGCTAAACAGTTATTGGTAGTGGATGATGACTTAGAAATTCGCAGCTTACTTGAACAATATTTAAGTAAGTCAGGTTTTGACGTGATTAGCGCCAACGACGGTGAAGAGATGGCAAAGTTGCTAGAGAGCAACGACCCTGAGTTAATCATTCTTGATATCATGTTACCCGGCGACGACGGCTTCACCCTTTGCCAAAAAATTCGTCGTACCTCAAATGTGCCAATTATTATGCTTACTGCCAACTCCGACGAAATGGACCGGATTGTAGGTTTAGAGTTAGGCGCAGATGATTACATTGGTAAACCCTTTAACCCTCGCGAACTATTAGCACGCGTAAAAGCCTTGTTGCGCCGTTCTCAAGTAACCGCTAATGCGCAACAAAATACCCGCTATATTCGCTTTGGCCAGTGGCGTTTAGATAGCCAAACTCAGCAACTTGAACATGAAGACGGGGATAAGCTCGAACTATCAAGTAGTGACTACCGCCTGCTACAACTGTTTTTGCAGCACCCCAACGAAACCCTCGATCGCGATACCATTAGCGATGCCACCCGCGGCCGCGAAAGCTTGCCAATGGAGCGTGGTATAGATGTACAAATTTCTCGTTTGCGCCAGCGCCTCAAAGACGATGGCAGTAATACCCGCTTAATTAGAACTATTCGCGGTGTTGGTTATATGATGGTGACGCAAGTGAGCCATGAAGTTTAAGGCCTTCTTAAATCGAATAAAGCCCAACTCATTATTAGCGAGAATGCTACTGCTATTGTTATTAGCAATTGGCCTAGCGCAGGGTGCCAGTAGCTTTATCTGGTTTTACCAATTGCGCCAATCCGAGTCTGATGGTTTGCGTTCAACCTCGCAAAACTTAGCCTTAAGTTTGGCCTCTACGGTGACCTTTTTTGAGTCTTTACCTTCTGAATATCGCCACATTGTGCTTAATCAGTTGCGCAAAATGGGCGGCACCCGCTTCTTTGTTTCGCTCAATCAAGAATACATTCACATTGACTCCATCCCCGATAGTCACCGTAAAAACATTGTGATTCAAACCGTGGGAGAAGTACTGCATCGCGAGCTCAATCGCAGCCCAATGATTGATGTAGACTTTTCCATGCCCGATAAGCTACATGTACTAAAAAACGATATATTGCTTAAAGACTTACCCTCTTCTTGGGCATCACATACTCTGCAAGTTCAACCGCTTAACCCACCCATTTTAGTGACTCAAATCGAGCTAGAAAGTGGCGAGTGGATTTATTTAGCCGCATTATTGCCCGCGCCCTATATGACCTTGCAAGACAACTTGTTACCGCAAGATCGCATCATGTTCATCGCCTTGATGACTTTTTTCTTGCTACTGTTCACCTTTATCTTAGTTCGCCGTCAAACTCGCCCACTGCGCCGTTTGGCCAAAGCGGCTTCACGTTTAACCATCGATTTATTTCAACCGCCGTTAGTGGAAGAAGGCAGCGATGAAATTCGCAAAGCTACCCGGGCCTTTAATACCATGCAGGGTAAACTGAAGCGTTATATTGAAGATCGAGAATTATTATTTCGCTCTATTTCTCACGACTTAAAAACGCCGATTACCCGGCTACGCTTGCGCGCAGAATTACTTGATGATGAGAAGATAATTGATGCCTTTAACCGTGATTTAGACGAGTTAGAGATCATGGCAAAGGGTGCTTTGCAAACAGTTAAAGATACCGACATTCATGAAAACTTAAGTGATATCAATATAATGACTCACTTAAAACACTGCATTGAACCGTTCTTAGGCAAAGTAGTGGTATTTGGTGAAACCGACAATCCTTATCGCGGGAAACCGCTAGCGATAAAGCGCTGCATCAGCAACCTTGTAGAAAATGGCATTAAGTACGGCAACGATATTGAGATTTATTTGCTCGATGATGATGCCGAGCTTTGTTTGCTATTTGTTGACCATGGCCCTGGTATTCCGGAAGAGCGAATTAAAGAAGTATTTAACCCCTACGTACGATTAAGTAAAGACGATTCTGGCTCTGGTTTAGGCCTAGGTATTGCCCGCAATATTGCCCATGCTCATGGTGGTGACATCACCCTACAAAACCTCCCTCAAGGGGGTTTAGAAGTAAAACTCCAACTGCCTCACATTAAATAAGCCTTTTGTAACAACTTCGTTACAAAAGGTTACTTTGTTATCAAGCTGTTTCATCTAGTCTATTTAGTAGCCAATCAGCGCAGTAAGATTGGTGAAATAAGGAATGGAATTCACAAAAAAATAACAAAGGCATCAATATGCGTAAATTTGCAACTCTCGCCTCTACCCTGGCACTTACTAGCGCTATTAACCTTGCTTATGCAGGGGAAGTAGAAGTTCTTCACTGGTGGACTTCCGGTGGTGAAGCCAAATCTGTAGGCGTGCTAAAAGAAATGTTAGAAGCCCAAGGGCATTCTTGGAAAGACTTTGCCGTAGCTGGCGGCGGTGGTGAAAGTGCGATGACAGTACTTAAAACTCGCGCGATCTCTGGTAACCCACCAGCAGCAGCTCAAATCAAAGGTCACGACATTCAAGAATGGGCAGACCTTGGATTTTTAAGTAACCTGAATGACGTAGCTAAAGCCGAGAAATGGGACGATGCGGTTCCGGCAGTGGTTACCAACGTGATGAAGTTTAACGGTGACTATGTAGCCGTTCCTGTAAACGTGCACCGCGTAAACTGGTTATGGGCTAACCCAGCAGTATTTGAAAAAGCGGGCGCTAAAATCCCTACCACTATGGATGAGTTTTTTGTTTCTGCAGAAAAACTTAAAGCGGCTGGTATTATCCCATTAGCTCACGGTGGCCAAGCTTGGCAAGACGCCACAGTATTTGAAGCCGTGGCTTTAGACATCTTAGGTTCTGAAGACTACAACAAAGCGTTTGTGATGCACGACGATGCAGTGCTTAGCAGCGACAAAATGGTTGAAGTATTTACGGTTTTCAAAAAAATGAGTAACTACATCGATAGCGACTCACCAGGCCGTGATTGGAACATTGCCACCAGCATGGTAATTAATGGCCAAGCCGGTATGCAAATTATGGGAGACTGGGCGAAAGGCGAATTTGTTGCTGCAGGTAAAGTGCCAGGCAAAGATTTCGTTTGCTTACCAGCGCCAGGTACCGACGGCCAATTTACCTTTAACATCGACAGCTTCGCCATGTTTGAACTAGGCAACGCCGATAATGTTAAAGCGCAAAAAGCCCTAGCTAAAACTATCCTTACTCCAGAATTCCAAGAAGTATTTAACTTAAACAAAGGTTCTATTCCAGTACGTACCGATATGGATATGAGCAAGTTTGACAGTTGTGCCTTGGATTCAATGGCGACCTTTAAAGCCAGTAACCAATCAGGCGACCTAGTGCCAAGCATGGCGCATGGCCTAGCCACTACTGGTTACGTTCAAGGTGCCATTTATGATGTAGTGACTAACTTCTTTAATGATCCAGACGGTGACCCTAAAGAAGCAGTAACTAAGTTAGCGCGCGTAGTTAAAGCCGCTAAATAAGCCTTAAAACTCCGGCCACCCGGTCGGAGTTTACCTTTGCTATCCCCATGTTAGTTTGAACACGGAGTTCGAACGAGGCTGTACTATGTTTAATACTCTGCAAAAATGGTTGCCTAAAATCATTCTGTCGCCGTCGATATTTCTGGTTACAGTGTGTATTTATGGCTACGTAGCTTGGACTGGCTACTTATCGTTAACCCATTCTCGCTTTTTACCCAACTTTAAGTGGGCGGGTTTACTGCAATACCAAAAATTGATGGAGAATGATCGCTGGGTCACATCCTGCATTAACCTGCTGATTTTTGGCGTATTGTTTATCATCATCTCAATTATTTTAGGCACCTTGTTAGCGATATTTCTGGATCAGAATATTCGCCAAGAGGGAGCTATCCGCACGATTTACCTTTACCCGATGGCGCTGTCATTTATTGTGACAGGTACTGCCTGGAAGTGGATTTTAAACCCCGGTTTAGGTTTAGAAAAAATGATGCACGACTGGGGTTGGACCAGCTTTGAGTTCAACTGGCTGGTGAGCAATGACATGTCGGTGTATACCTTAGTGATTGCAGCCGTTTGGCAATCCTCCGGCTTTGTAATGGCAATGTTTCTGGCTGGCCTACGTGGCATCGACTCAAGCATAGTTAAAGCGGCGCAAATCGATGGCGCTAGCATGCCCACCATTTACTGGAAGATCATACTTCCTTGCCTGCGCCCGGTGTTCTTTAGTGCGGTAATTATCACCTCTCACATTGCGATTAAGAGCTTTGACTTAGTAACCGCCCTAACCTCTGGTGGCCCAGGTTATTCCTCGGATTTACCGGCACTCTTTATGTATACCCACGCCTTTACTCGCGGACAAATGGGCTTAGGTGCGGCCAGCGCGATGATGATGTTAGGCGGCGTACTCGCGATACTCGTGCCGTATTTATACTCTGAACTGCGTAACCGGGAGCAATAATCATGACTAAATTTTCTCCGGGACGTTTGTTCATCTACTTCATCTTAATATTGTTTTGTGCCATTTATTTAATGCCACTACTGGTTATGCTATTAACCTCGTTTAAAACCCTACCGGATATTCGTGGTGGCAACCTGTTGTCGTTGCCAGAAGTATGGGTATTTGAAGCTTGGTTTAAAGCTTGGGGCAGCGCCTGTACAGGGGTAACTTGTGAAGGAGTTAAAGGCTACTTCTGGAACTCCTTTAAAATGGCCATTCCAGCAGTATTTATCTCTACCCTAATTGGCGCTTTAAACGGCTATGTCATTGCTCACTGGCGTTTTAAAGGTTCAAACTTGTTTTTTGCCTTAATGCTATTTGGCTGCTTTATTCCCTTCCAGGTAATTTTGCTCCCTATGGCAGCTACCTTAGGTAAATTTGGCTTAGCCAATACCACCACCGGTTTGGTATTTGTGCATGTGGTTTATGGCTTGGTATTTACTACCCTGTTCTTCCGTAACTTCTATGTATCGGTACCAGGAGAGCTAGTAAAGGCAGCCAAATTAGATGGCGCTGGCTTCTTCACCATTTTCTTCAAAATAATGCTGCCCATCTCCAAACCTATCATCATGGTTTGCATCATTTGGCAGTTTACTCAGATTTGGAACGACTTCTTATTTGGGGTGGTGTATTCGGGCTCAGACTCGCAGCCTATAACCGTGGCGTTAAACAACTTAGTAAACACCAGTACTGGTGTTAAAGAATACAACGTAGACATGGCCGCCGCGATTATCGCCGCGTTACCTACCCTATTTGTTTATGTTGTAGCAGGAAAATATTTTGTGCGCGGCTTAACCGCTGGCTCAGTAAAAGGATAAAAATTAATGGCGACCTTAGATATAAAACAACTTTATAAGCGCTATGGTAAAAACGGTCCCAATACCCTAGAAGATATTAATATCTCCATTGAGTCGGGTGAGTTTTTAATCCTAGTTGGTCCTTCAGGCTGTGGTAAATCTACTTTAATGAACATGATTGCCGGCTTAGAAGAAATTACCGCCGGAGACATTTGCATAGATGGCAAAGTAGTAAACGGCGTAGACCCTAAAGACCGCGATATTGCGATGGTGTTCCAGTCTTACGCGCTTTACCCCAATATGACAGTGCGTGGCAATATTGAGTTTGCCTTAAAAATTCAAAAAATGGATAAACCAGAACGCGATAAAGAGATCACCCGGGTTGCCCAATTACTGCAAATTGAGCACCTGCTAGATAGAAAGCCTTCGCAGCTCTCTGGTGGCCAGCAACAACGGGTATCAATGGGCCGCGCCTTAGCGCGCCAACCTAAGATCTACTTGTTTGATGAGCCTTTAAGTAATCTAGACGCCAAGCTACGAGTGGAAATGCGTCATGAGATTAAAAAGCTACACCAGCGCTTGGGCACTACCATTGTTTATGTAACACACGATCAAATTGAAGCCATGACTTTAGCCGATCGCATCGCCGTGATGAAAGATGGCCAGCTACTACAATTGGGCTCACCAGCTGAGATTTATAACGACCCAGCAGACATGTTTGTTGCTGGCTTTATGGGCTCGCCAGCCATGAACTTTTTACATTGCAGTGTGGAGCAAAGTGAACAAGGTTTAGTAGGCTCCTTAGTGTGTGACCAACAACAGTCACACACTATTCCACTGCCAGACCACTTAGCAAAATACGCCGGCAAGTCGGTTGTGGTAGGCATTCGCCCAGAGCAGATTACCCATGTGAATCCTTACAAACAAGACAAGCCCCTAGTCACAACCTTAAACCTAAAACTGGGTGTTTTAGAACCTACTGGCCCCGATACCATTGCACTGGTGACATTAAACGACAAAGAAATTAGCTGTCGTTTAGATCCTGATAAGCCAGCGGTGATGGGCGAAAGTCTAGACTTGATGTTTGATATGTCGAGCGCAGTGTTTTTTGACCCTAATAGCGAACAACGGATACGCTAAGTAATACACTAGGGTCTGTTGATCTTTGCTGATGGTTTTTGCATCAATTTATTAGCCATTTAGGCAAGGCAGTGAGTGTGCAGTTAAGTGCGCTTAATAATCACTCGCTAACGCTGAATAAATGGCTAAGAAATACTGCCCGAAGGGTTCGGATAAGCGGGCTTTACTCTTTGTTAAGCACTTTTTGCTTAGCCCACTAGGCCTCTAAGTGCTCGCCGCGATTAAAGCCCGCTTATCTCGAACAACATTTCAACACCAAAGATCAACAGCCCCTAGCAACAAGAGGCTTCGGCCTCTTTTTGTTGGGTTTTCTGCACCTTATTCCGCTGCCATATTGCTCACTCTCTACACAATGGTCAAAGTTGACAGCTGACACCTCGCTTTTAGCTGGTATACAATAGCGCTGTAGCACAAAGAGACCGCAGTAGAATGAGCAATAACTTAGATTTCAATCAAGCCGATCACCAATTAGATGCCTTAGGTTTACGTTGCCCTGAACCTGTTATGATGGTTCGCAAAGCCATCCGTAACATTGATATTGGCGAAACCTTGTTAGTGCAAGCCGACGACCCATCAACCACTCGCGACATGGTCAGCTTTTGCGAGTTCATGGACCACACCTTAGTGGCTAAAAAAACTGACCAAACGCCCTTCCAGTATTTGATCAAGAAAGGCAGTTAGCTTAGTTTTTTCAAAAAAGTCTAATTTATCAGCAATTCCCCGCACAACAGCACTAGGGTCTGCCTGCTTGCTAGGGTATACTCCGTCAGTTATAAAACCGATTATTTTTCATACGCGCGACACTAATCATGCATAAATACGATATTAAAACCTTTCAAGGCCTTATTTTGGCCTTACAGGACTACTGGGCCCGCCAAGGCTGCGTAATTGTTCAACCTTTAGACATGGAAGTAGGTGCAGGCACCTTTCATCCGCAAACCTTTTTGCGCTCTATCGGTCCAGAACCGATGTCTAGTGCTTATGTACAACCATGTCGTCGCCCAACCGATGGCCGCTATGGTGAAAACCCTAACCGCTTGCAACACTACTACCAATTTCAGGTAGTGATGAAGCCATCGCCAGACAACATTCAAGAGCTCTACCTAGGCTCTTTAGTTGAGCTTGGCATCAACCCAGAAGTTCACGACATACGCTTTGTTGAAGACAACTGGGAATCACCAACACTTGGTGCTTGGGGTCTAGGCTGGGAAATCTGGTTAAACGGTATGGAAATCACTCAGTTCACCTACTTCCAACAAGTTGGTGGCTTAGAATGCTCGCCAGTAACCGGTGAAATCACTTACGGTTTAGAACGCTTAGCCATGTACATTCAGGGCGTAGACAGTATCTATGACCTAGTGTGGACAGATGGCCCAATGGGCAAAGTGACCTATGGTGATGTATTCCATCAAAACGAAGTAGAGCAGTCTACTTACAACTTTGAACATGCCGACACCACAGCCTTATTCGCCCAATTTGATCAGTGTGAAAAAGATAGCCAAAAATTAATCGAAGCAGGCTTACCACTGCCAGCTTACGAACAGGTAATGAAAGCCTCACACGCCTTCAACCTACTTGATGCTCGCCATGCTATATCGGTAACCGAACGTCAGCGTTTCATCCTACGTGTTAGAACCCTTTCTAAAGCCGTAGCCGAAACGTATTACAGTGCTCGTGAAGAGCTTGGTTTCCCATTATGCAAAGACAAAAAGTAACGGAGGCAGCATGAGTAACGAAAACCTATTAGTAGAAATCGGCACCGAAGAGTTGCCACCTAAAGCCTTACGCGGCTTGGCTGAGTCTTTTAAAAGCAACGTACAGCAAAGCTTAGAAAAAGCCGGTTTTGAATTTACCAGCGTTGAGTGGTATGCCGCTCCGCGTCGTCTAGCACTAAGCATTCAAAGCTTGAGTGAGCAGACCCCAGATAAAGTTGTAGAAAAGCGCGGCCCTGCTATTAGCAGTGCTTTTGACGCCGACGGCAATGCCACCAAAGCCGCCGAAGGCTGGGCGCGTTCAAATGGTATTACCGTTGATCAAGCAGAGCGTTTAAAAACTGATAAAGGCGAATGGCTACTGCACAAAGCTGAAATAAGTGGCCAAAGCATTTATCAATTATTTCCAGAAATTGTGGCTGATGGCTTAGCCAAGCTGCCAATTCCAAAACCGATGCGCTGGGGCGCTAAAAGCACTCAGTTCATTCGCCCTGTTCATACCATCACCATGCTATACGGTGAGAAGTTAGTTCAAGGCAATATTCTGGGTATCGAGTCAGCCCGTACCGTGCGCGGCCACCGCTTTATGGGTGAAGCCGAGTTCGAACTAAACCACGCTAACGACTACGTTAAACAGCTAGATCGCCGCGGCAAAGTAATTGTTGATTACCAACAACGTAAAGCCATTATTCGCGAGCAAATTGAAGCTGAAGCAGCCCGAGAAGGCGGCGTAGTGGAAATGGATGAAGCATTACTTGAAGAAGTATGTTCTTTGGTTGAATGGCCAGTAGCTATGGTAGGTAGCTTTGAAGAGAAATTCTTGGAAGTTCCTGCTGAAGCGCTAATTTATACCATGAAGGACAATCAGAAATACTTCCCGATTTTAGATACCAAGGGTAACTTACTACCACGTTTTATCTTTGTATCTAACATTGTTAGTAAAGATCCTCAGCAAGTTATCGAAGGTAACGAGAAAGTTGTTCGCCCTCGCCTTGCTGATGCCGAGTTCTTCTTTGAAACCGATAAAAAATCACGTTTAGACTCGCGTCTAGATAAGCTTGCCAATGTTGTATTCCAACAAAAATTAGGCAGCCTGCTAGACAAAGCTAATCGTGTTTCAGAGCTAGCTGCACAAATTGCCGCAGAAATTGGCGGTGATAGCCAACACGCTCAGCGCGCTGGTTTGCTATCAAAAGCTGACTTAAACAGTGAAATGGTACTTGAGTTCCCAGACATCCAAGGTGTTATGGGCATGTACTACGCCAAGTTTGATGGTGAACACGAAGACGTAGCCAATGCGCTTAACCAGCAATACTGGCCACGTTTTTCTGGTGACAAATTACCAGAATCTAAAGTTGCTTCTGCGGTAGCAATTGCCGATAAATTAGATACCTTGGTGGGTATTTTTGCTATTGGCCAGCTGCCTAAAGGCGATAAAGACCCGTTTGCTCTGCGCCGTGCCAGTTTAGGCATTATTCGCATCATTCAAGACAAAGGCTTTGAACTAGATTTAGATACGCTAATCAACAGCGCCCTGTTGCTATTGCCGCTTGAGTTAAACCAAGAGCAACAAGCTAAAGTACATGGCCAACTTATTGAGTTTGTCTATGCTCGCTTGCGCGCCATGTATCTTGAGCAAGGAATTGACGCCAGCGTTATCACTGCGGTACTAGAGCGTAAACCAACTAAGCCAGCTGACATTGAGCAACGCATTAAAGCGGTAAGCCACTTCCGCTCGTTAGAGCAAGCTCAAGCCTTAGCAGCTGCGAATAAACGTGTATCAAACATTCTGGCTAAAAACCCAGATTTTGTTAAACCACAAATTGATAGCAGCTTGCTAAAAGAGCCACAAGAAAAAGCCTTAGCAGAAGCTATTTCAGCTATGCAAAGCAGCTTAAAACCTTTGTTAGAAAACGGCGATTACCAAGCAGCATTAATAGAGCTAGCCACCTTACGTGAAGTAGTGGATAACTTCTTTGATAACGTGATGGTAATGAGCGATGAAGACGCGCTAAAAATTAACCGTTTAAGCCTATTAAACTCGCTACGAGAGCTGTTTTTAGAAATTGCTGACATCTCTGTGATTCAGTAGCCTAAAAGCCTACGCTGCACAATAAAAAAGCCGCGTCCAAGCAAGGGATGCGGCTTTTTTTGATCCACTTAACTTTTTTAATAAAATCAGCCTTTTCTTGAAATCCTTTTCAGCATAGTAGTGTGAGCTTGGCACGTTTTTTCGCGCCTAGCTTCGCTATAAATAAGCTCGAGTTCGGCTCATTACGTAATGTTTGTCTGTAAAGACAAAGGAAAGCTATAAAAATAGAAAGGAATTGGAAATGCTTAAAAATATCATGAAAGCAGGTGTGCTAGCGCTAATCACCGTAATTGCTGCAGGCTGTGCCTCTGGCGATTCAAACAGCAAACTAACTCGTGACGTATACCTACGTGGTGTATTCACATGGTGGGATGCTGATCCTCAGTTCAAACTTCAACCTGTTGAAGGTAAAGAAAACGTATGGTTTGCTACTTCTGCTGCTGACGAGCCACTAATCGCTGACGGCCAACCTTACGAGTGGAAATTTGGTGATGCTGCATGGCAATGTGGTACTAACTTCGGTTTCCTATCTGGAGAAGCAGACATCAAACTTGGCGAGCGTCGTCAATCTAACAAATGTTCAGCATTTGATAACTTCAAGTTCACTCCAGAAGAAGATGGTGTTTACCGTTTCTTCCTAGACTGGACAGAAGAATTACCAGTTGTTTACATCGAAAAAGTAGAAATGTAAGCACCGCTTACTCTCTATATAAGCCCCTCTTTGGGGCTTTTTTTTTCGGTCAACAGCAATAACTATATGGATGTAAGCAATGCAACAAGTCATTAAACCTGCCCTGCTTGGTTGTTTAGTCAGCATGGCAATAGCTGGGTGTGCTTCAAACGAAGCAAACACTGGCGGAGCTGCTAGCAGCTCAAGCGAAGCACTTGCTCAAAGCGCACAATGTCTGCAATGGGATGGTCAGCCCGTAACGGTAGATGTAAGTGAAAGTTTTGAAGAAGGCACCGCTGTTAAAGATTTTTATAGCGGTCAAATGAGTACCGTTTATCAAGGTAAGGTAACTTTTACCCCTTCACCTGAAAGTGGCGGCTTGTTACTACTAGAGTCTGTGGGTAAAAAAGCCGATGAATTTAGCTGGGATAGCGCCTCTGTATACTTTGTTATGACAGACCGCTTCTACAACGGCAACCCCGATAACGACAATAGTTATGGCCGTACTAAAGATGGCAAGAACGAAATAGGTACCTTCCATGGCGGCGATATTGCCGGCCTGAGCAAAAAGCTCGATTACATTGAAGATTTAGGCATCAACGCAATTTGGATTACTGCACCTTACGAGCAAATCCGTGGTTGGGTTGGCGGCGGTATGCGAGGTGACTTCAAGCATTACGGTTACCACGGCTACTACGTGCAAGACTACACCGTAATGGACCAAAATATGGGTACAGCGGAAGAGTTTAAGCAGTTCGTAGATGACGCCCATGCTCGAGGCATTCGCGTGGTGATGGACATTGTGATGAACCACACCGGTTACGCTACTTTAAGCGACATGCAAGAGTTTGGTTTTGGTGCCACACAAGAATATGACGTACCTATCGAAAATTACCTGGGTAAAAAGTGGACCGACTGGACTCCAGGTAAAGGCGAAACCTGGCATAGCTTTAACGACTATATAGATTATGGTGATCGTAACGAGTGGGTGAAATGGTGGGGACCTGATTGGGTACGAACTGACATTTCTGGCTACCCTAACCCAGGCCCAAGTGACTTCGAGATGTCGCTAGCTTACTTACCTGATTTTAAAACTGAATCAGATAAGGTTGTGGGTTTACCGCCTTTCTACAAAAATAAAGCTGATACCAAAGCGGTAGAAATCCCTGGAGCAACAGTTAGAGACTACTTGGTCACCTGGTTGTCAGACTGGGTACGTGAATATGGTATCGACGGTTTCCGTGCAGACACCGTTAAACACGTTGAGCCAGAAGCATGGCAAGCCTTGAAATTAGCTTCTAGTAAAGCCTTTGCCGAATGGAAGCAAAACAACCCTGATAAAGTACTTGATGACAATGACTTTTGGATGACTGGTGAGTTTTGGGGGCAAGGTTTGAATAACTCGCGCCTATTTGACGCCGGCTTTGATTCGCTTATCGATTTCACTTACCAAACCGATCTAGCTAAAAAAGGCATGAACTGTTTGTCTAATATGCAAGATGGCTATCAACGCTACGCAGACGTGCTAGGAAAGCGCGATGGCAAGGTTCTAAGCTACGTATCATCTCATGATACTAAATTAGCCTTCGGCACCATCAGCAAGGATCTAGAGCAGCAAAAACAACTTGGCTCAGCCTTCTTGTTAATGCCTACAGCGGTACAAGTTTACTACGGTGATGAAAGCGCTCGTGAAAAAGGACCTCGTAGCTCGGATAAACACCAAGCAACTCGCTCAGATATGAACTGGGACCAGTTAAATGATGAACAACGATTAGCGGTTCATAATCACTGGCAAAAACTTCTTCAGTTCCGTAAGCGCCACCAAGCGGTGGGTAGTGGTGAGCACAAGCAGCTAAATTCAGCTCCTTACGTATTTGAACGCCGTAAAGGCGAAGATGCTGTGGTTGTTGTTTATGTAGGCCAGCAAGCCAAATAGACTCAACCTGCACTAAAATAAAAGCGGCTTACTTAAGCCGCTTTTTTATTGCCGAAGACCAGAGAAACTCAGCCGGAGTTTGATCTGTAATGACAATTGCTATTCAAAAGCAAACTTTGTTAAGGTGACGCCTTAGCTTAAAAGGTGCGTTATGACATATTCAAATTTTGGCAACAAATTCACTCGCCATTCAGGCATTACTCAACTGATGGATGACCTTGATGAAGGGATCCGAGCGGGTGATGAAATGATAATGTTAGGCGGCGGTAATCCTGCGCAGATTCCCGAAATGAACGCAATCTTTGAACAGCACCTTCAAGCTGGCATAAGTAATAAAAGCTTACTGGCTGCACTATGTAACTATGATGCCCCACAGGGTAACAAGAACTTCATATCCAACCTTGCGACATTTTTTAGAAATGAATTCCACTGGGATATAAATGAAGAAAATATTGCACTCACGAACGGTAGTCAAAGTGCATTTTTCTTCCTTTTCAATTTATTTGCAGGTAAAGGCAAGAACAATAAGCGAGTATTATTCCCGCTTGCTCCTGAATATATCGGCTATGAAGACAGCGGAATAGACGAAGACTTATTTATTGGTAATAAACCTAGCATCGAATATTTGGCTGATAGACAGTTTAAGTATCACGTTGATTTTGAACACTTAACAATTGATGAAAGCGTTGGTCTCATTTGTGTGTCACGCCCCACCAATCCTACCGGCAATGTCATTACCAATAACGAAATCAACAAGCTTTCGGCACTTGCCAAGCAGCATCAAGTACCACTATTGATTGATAATGCCTACGGACTGCCCTTTCCAAACCTAGTATTTACCGAGGGAGCTAGTCCATTCTGGGACAGCAATACTATTCTTTGCTTAAGTTTATCTAAGCTTGGTTTACCCGGAACACGCTGCGGCATTGTTATCGCCAAACCAGAAACTATCAAAGCAGTCTCTAATTTGTCAGGAATTATTAATTTGTCACCGGGCGGCGTTGGCCCTGCGCTAGCTAACGAGATGCTTAAAGACAACAGCTTGCTAGATGCTAGTAACCACGTAATAAAACCTTTCTACCAGCAGAAATCACAGCAAGCGATTAGCTGGCTTCAAGCTGCTATACCTTCTAGCAAATTTCGAATACATAAATCTGAAGGTGCAATGTTCTTGTGGCTTTGGTTTGAAGGTTTAACTATAAGCGACAAACAACTTTACCAGCAGTTAAAAGCAAATGGCTTACTCATAGTGCCAGGCAGTTACTTCTTCCCAGGTATCGACAAGGACTGGCGGCATACCCAAGAATGTATTCGTCTTAACTTTGCTCAAAATGAAGAACAGGTTAAACGCGGTATTGAGATATTAGCTGATGTGGTAAACCCACTACTGGCAGATTAACTCACTAACAAAAAAGGGCCTGTTGGCCCTTTTCATTCTCTATCACTAGCGTTTAGTTAAGCTGATTTAGCTTCTAAGCTTTCTACGTTTAACTTACCGTTAATAGGTATTTGCTTAGGTTTAAGCGCTTCAGGGATCTCCCGCTCTAGCTCAATAAATAACAAACCATTTTCTAAGTTAGCTGCTTTTACTTTTACATGGTCAGCAATTTGATATTTACGCTCAAAGCCGCGTTCTGCGATACCTTGATGTAAAAACTTAGCTTGGCTGTTTTTCTTCTGCTTAGTACCAGTAACGATTAATGCATTCTCTTGAGCAACAATTGATAGCTCGTCTTCTGCAAATCCAGCAACAGCTAAAGTGATTCGGTAATTATTTTCATCTACCGCTTCAATGTTGTAAGGAGGGTAACCGTTATTCTGAGTTTGAGCGCTTTGGTTAGATGCAGCTTCAATAAAGTTAGCTAGACGATCAAAACCAATGGCTGTGCGATAAAGTGGTGAAAAGTCGTATTGATTACGCATAGTATATTATCCTCATAGAGCAATAAATTGTATTGGACCAGCACTATTGCTGCGTCCCTTTCTTAACAAAACCCACCTTTGTGGCATCCTGTTATTACTAGATGTGGGGATAAGTTTTTTGGTTTCAAGGGCGGCAGATACAAAAAAGGCAATATTTACATATTGCCTTTTTTTAGTGCTACTTTTTGAACTTGGAATTAAACGTCTAGGTTTTCCACATTCAATGCGTTGTCTTCGATAAAGTTACGACGCGGCTCAACTTGGTCACCCATTAAAGTAGTAAACAACTGGTCACAAGCAATTGCATCTTCAACCGTTACTTTCAACATACGACGCGTTTCTGGGTCCATAGTAGTTTCCCAAAGTTGGTCCGGGTTCATTTCGCCCAAACCTTTATAACGTTGAATGTATAGACCACGGCGCGACTCAGCCATTAGCCAGTTAAGCGCTTCTTCAAAACTAGTAACAGGCTTGGTCTTCTCACCACGTTTAACGTAAGCACCCTCTTCTATTAAGTTATTAAGATTATCGTATAAGCTACAAATATCTTTATAGTCATTGGAAGCAAAGAACTCAGGTTCGAACTTAAAGCTTACATCCACACCATGCTGACGCAGTGTAACAACAGGATAATAGATATCACGTTCATCGTGTTTTTCTATTTCAACTGAGTAGTAGTTACCACTAGGAAGCTCAGCATTAACCGGAGCAATAAGCTCTTCAGACCATTGCTCTAATGCTTCAGCATCTTTAAGTTCATCAACATTAAGCGCACGCTGGTAAACCATCTGGCTCAATAATGATATTGGGTAACGACGCGCTAAACGCTCGTTGTTTTTCCAAACACGGCGATACTGCGTCACTAAACTTTCTAGCGCTTCACCGCCAATAGCAGGAGCCTCTGGATTTACATATAAACCAGAATTATCTAACGCCAAGGTGGTTAGGTATTCAGTTAGCGATTCTTCATCTTTTACATAGCGCTCTTGCTTGCCTTTCTTCACTTTATATAAAGGAGGCTGAGCAATGTAAATGTAGCCACGCTCAATAATTTCTGGCATTTGACGATAGAAGAAGGTCAATAGCAAAGTACGAATGTGCGAGCCATCGACATCAGCATCGGTCATGATAATGATGTTGTGGTAACGCGTTTTATCTGGATCGTACTCGTCACGACCAATACCACAACCCATGGCAGTAATCAGCGTTGCCACTTCTTGAGAAGATAACATCTTATCAAAGCGGGCTTTTTCTACGTTTAAGATTTTACCTTTTAGTGGAAGAATCGCTTGGTTCTTACGGTTACGCGCTTGTTTAGCACTACCACCCGCAGAATCACCCTCCACTATATATAGTTCAGATAAGGCAGGGTCTTTTTCCTGACAGTCGGCTAACTTACCAGGTAAACCAGCTAAATCTAAGGCGCCTTTGCGACGAGTCATATCACGAGCTTTACGTGCAGCTTCACGAGCACGAGCCGCATCAATAATTTTTTGCGTGATAATTTTAGCTTCTTGTGGGTTTTCTAATAAGTACTCACTTAGCTTTTCACCCATGGTTTGTTCAACTGCAGACTTCACTTCCGAAGACACTAACTTGTCTTTAGTTTGGCTAGAGAATTTTGGATCAGGTACCTTAACCGAGATAACCGCAGTTAGACCTTCACGAGCATCATCACCCGTGGCACTGCTTTTATCTTTCTTATTAACTTCTTTTTCCATGTAGCTGTTAAGGGTACGAGTTAACGCAGCTCTAAAGCCAGCTAAGTGAGTACCACCATCACGCTGAGGAATGTTGTTAGTAAAACAATAGATGTTTTCTTGGAAACCATCGTTCCACTGCATCGCTACTTCTACTGCAATACCGTCATCACGTTGGAAGTTAAAGCTAAACGCTTTATCGTGGATTGGTGTTTTGTTGGTATTAAGGAACGAAACAAAAGCCTGAATACCACCTTCATAACAGAAGTGGTCCTGCTTATCATCACGCTCATCTTTTAAGATGATAGACACACCTGAGTTCAAGAATGACAATTCACGCAAACGTTTTGCAAGAATATCGTAATGGAACTTAGTGTCAGAGAAGATTTCATCACTAGGCCAAAAGCGTAACTCGGTACCAGTTTTATCAGTATCGCCAACAACCGCTAACGGCGCATCAGGTTCACCCAGAGTATAAAACTGCTCATAAACGTGCCCTTGACGCTTAACTGTTAGCTGCAGCTTAATAGACAAGGCGTTAACTACCGATACACCAACACCGTGCAAACCACCAGATACTTTATAAGAGTTATCGTCAAATTTACCACCAGCGTGGAGAACCGTCATGATTACTTCAGCTGCAGACACACCTTCTTCAGGGTGAATATCAACTGGAATACCACGACCATCATCGGATACAGATACCGATCCATCGTTGTGAATTGTCACTACAACATCAGAACAATGGCCAGCCAATGCTTCATCAATAGAGTTATCTACAACTTCGAAGACCATGTGATGTAAACCTGAGCCATCATCGGTATCGCCAATATACATCCCAGGACGTTTTCTTACTGCATCAAGGCCCTTTAGTACCTTAATACTCGATGAGCCATATTCATTTTCAGCCATGTTTTACTCTCGTTTTATAGTCGCTGATAACACCATGTTCCACGTGAAACATTGTGCATCCTTCTAAATCAAATCCATCTAGCATCTGCTCCTCAATCGCGGAAACAAACACTTGAGACCCATTGTGTTGTAAGCATCTAGCTAACAACTGTCGTTTAGACATATCTAGTTCTGCAGCAAAATCATCAATCAGGTAAACGGTTTTCTTTCCACTTGTTTGCTGAGCATGTTGCCCTTGCGCCAAAATTAAAGCGCACACAAACAGCTTTAACTGCCCTCTCGAAATTACGTCTACTGCATTTATGCCATCAAACTTAAACTTCAAATCTGCTTTGTGAGGCCCGTTCTGGGTATAACCAAGTAATCGGTCTCTCTCATAGCTTTGCTTTAGCAATTCTTCTAAAGCAACTTTATCGTCCCATCCTTGATAAAAAGCCATATCAAATTGGTACTCTGGCAAAAACTCTGTAACTAACTCAGCCAGCGTATCTGCAATACTCTCTACATACTTTTTGCGTTGTTCACTTACTACTAAAGCGAGTTCAACTAACTGCTTATCCCAAAACTGCAAATCTTGATATCGCCTTGTCTGTTTCAACAAAGCATTTCTTTGTTTCAATATTCGCTTGTAGTTTTGCCAAGCGGCGTGGAACTGATGTTCCACGTGAAACACTCCCCAATCCAAATAAGCGCGTCGATGTTTAGGACTACCATCAACTAAGCCATACCCTTCTGGATGAAGGATTTGCAAAGGCAACAATGAAGCAAGCACCGCTTGGCTTCTCACTGTCTCTTTGTTAATCCTTAAAGCAGTGTCTCCGCCTTTAAACTTTTGCAATCCAATTTTGTGCTCATCTAACTGAGCAAATACAACAAAACTGTCTTGCTGGTAAGTAATAACTTTACTAGGCCTATTACTTCTAAAAGAGCGGCCAAACCCTAAGTAGTAAATGGCTTCTAGTACACTTGTTTTACCGCTGCCATTTTGCCCCAAAATAACATTAAGCTTGGGGTTAGGGCTTAGGTTGGCACTCTTTATATTTCTAAAATTTTGTAAACCTAAGCTTTGAATTTGCATTAGCTACAAGACATTACAAACGCATAGGCATTACAACGTACATTGCTTTGCCGGTTTGTTCAGCATCTTCAATCAAGGCGCTGCTATTGCTGTTGCTCATATTTATTCTGATTTGATCGCACTTAAGGGCATTCAATACATCCAAAACATAAACAACGTTGAATCCTATTTCTAAATCTTCGGCCTGGTAATCTACGTCCAAGATTTCTTCTGCTTCTTCTTGCTCAGGGTTATTTGCAGTGATCTTTAAGCTTCCAGATTCTAGCTGTAAGCGTACACCGCGAAATTTCTCGTTAGACAAAATAGCTGCACGTGAGAATGCTTGTTTAAGCTCATCTCTACCGGAAATTAATGCTTTATCACTATTAGCAGGAAGAACTCGGCGATAATCAGGGAAACGGCCATCAACTAACTTACTGGTAAAAGTAAAGCCTTGAACACTGGCTCGAATATTGTTGCTACCAATTTGCAATTCAACTAACTGATCTTCGTGCTCGAGCATTCGCGCTAGTTCAATCACACCTTTACGCGGAACAATAACTTGTTGCGCTTGCAAAGGTTGCTCAAAACGTTGTTCGGCTAAGGCTAAACGGTGTCCATCAGTAGCAATAGTTTTCAAACCTTTTTCGTCAGTCTCAAACAACATACCATTTAAGTAATAACGAACATCCTGGCTAGCCATTGAGAACTGAGTACTATCAATCAGGTTCTTAAGTTGGCCTTGAGTCAGCTGAATTAGCTGCTGGCTTTGCCAATCTTCGATGTTTGGAAAATCGTTAGCAGGTAAGGTTGCTAGAGAAAAACGACTACGCCCAGAGCGTAGTACCAAACGATTATCGTCGGCTTTACAGCTAATCTCACAACCATCTGGTAAACCACGACAAATATCTACAAACTTTTTAGCCGGTACGGTAACTCGCCCTTCATTTACAGCACTTTCTAGCGGAAGTGTCGCAATAAGTTCGACTTCCATATCGGTGCCGGTAATCGACAACTGTTGGTTGCTTATATCTAGCAGAACATTACCCAAAATAGGAATAGTTGGACGCCCACCCAGAGCAGCACTCACTTGCTGCAAAGGTTTAAGCAGTTGTTCTCGGTTAATACTAAATTGCATACCTAGTCACGCCTCTCCGATTATGACGATAATGTGCGGATTAAATTCTGATAATCTTCTTTAATGTCGTGGCTTTCTTCTTTAAGTTGAGAGATCTTACGACAAGCATGTAATACCGTTGTATGGTCGCGACCACCAAACGCATCACCAATTTCTGGCAAGCTGTGGTTAGTAAGCTCTTTTGCCAGCGCCATTGCTAATTGTCGCGGCCTAGCCACCGAACGAGAACGTCGTTTAGACAACAGATCAGCCACTTTAATTTTGTAATACTCGGCAACTGTTTTTTGAATATTATCAATAGTTACCAATTTCTCTTGCAGCGCTAACAAATCACGTAAGGCTTCACGAACAAAATCAATGGTGATTGCGCGTCCAGTGAAGTTGGCGTTAGCAATCACACGATTCAACGCCCCTTCTAGTTCACGAACATTAGAACGCAAACGTTTAGCGATAAAGAAAGCAACTTCGTCGGGCAAACGAATATTATTTTCGTTCGCCTTAGTCATTAAAATAGCTACGCGAGTTTCTAACTCTGGGGGTTCGATAGCAACCGTTAAGCCCCAACCAAATCGACTTTTTAAGCGATCTTCAACACCATCAATTTCTTTAGGGTAGCGGTCACTGGTTAAGATAATTTGCTGATTACCTTCCAACAAAGCGTTAAAGGTATGGAAGAACTCTTCTTGTGAGCGCTCTTTATTAGCAAAAAACTGAATATCATCGATTAACAAAGCATCAACGCTACGGTAGTAACGTTTAAAATCTTCTATTGCATTGTTTTGTAAAGCTTTTACCATATCTTGAACAAATCGCTCAGAGTGCATGTACACTACCTTAGCATTCTTTTTGTTCTCGATAATGCCATTACCCACCGCATGTAAAAGGTGAGTCTTACCTAAACCTGTGCCGCCATATAAAAATAGCGGGTTATAAGCACCACCAGGATTATTGGCTACCTGAGTAGCAGCAGCGCGCGCGAGTTGGTTCGATTTACCTTCAACAAAGTTGTCGAACTGGTAAGTGGCATTAATATTATTTCGATGATTGGCTTCTAGAGCGGATTTTACCGCTGGTTCTTTATCCCAGCTCTTACCGCTATCGTTATTACTCACTGGGGCAGCAGTGGCTCCAGCTTGCACGGGATCGGCTTTTACTGGATTAGATAAGGTTCGGCTAACAGGTTTACTGCCTACCTCAAACCGCAAACTCGGTTTATCACTTCCGCAAAACTCTTCGAGTAAAGCATTCACTCGGATCAAGTACTTATCTTTAACCCAATCCAATACAAAACGGTTTGGTGCGTATAACACCAATAACTCTGCGTCTTGCTCAACTTGCAGTGGTCGGATCCACATACTAAATTCTGTTGCCGGCAATTCATCTTGTAAACGTACTAAGATTTGTTGCCAAAGAGACCCACTCAC